>JARDZO010000415.1 GCA_029240815.1 Brevibacillus sp. | reverse complement strand
TACCATTAGTATCGGAAAAAGATATGACAGAGTTTACTTTTCTTAGTCGTGCAATTTCTCGTTCATTATGGTTTCAACTATGGTAAAGTCTAATCTTGTATCAATATCTAGTGAACGCTCTTTTGGCATTACAAAACCAATTGTTTCAGGATGCAAAAATGTACGCGTCTGCTTGAGCCAGTCTGACTTGGCCACATAAATCGCTCCGTTCAGTACAAATACATCAGGGGCATCCTGTCTCCTGAGAACTGGTTTATCTGAATTCAAAATAGGCTGAAGTTCATTTGTTTTCGATAGAGAATACATCCAATATGGTGATTTATCTGTAAGTGTTACAGACACACAAGCGTTCGCAGACTGTTTCACACAATGTTCCAGACAAGCATCGATATCTTCTGTATTTCGTAGTGGTGAAGTGGGTTGAAGGAGCACTGTAAAGTCGTAGTCAGGCAGCATCTCCATTGCATGGAGAACAGGGTCAATTCCTGGTGTATGGTCTTGCGCCAATTCGAACGGCCTAAGAAAAGGAACTTCACAACCCCATTTCCTAGCTTCCTCCGCTATTTCTTCATCATCGGTTGAGACAATGAAACGGTCTATATACGCAGATCTCTTCGCTGCTTCGATAGTCCATGCAAGTAGAGGCTTTCCAGCCAGATTTCGAATGTTCTTTCCCGGTACCCCTTTGGAACCTCCACGAGCAGGAATGACTGCTAGTACGGATTTATTCTGTATCACCCGAATACCTCCGCAAACTCCATGTTGGCTTTCTCAAAATCAGCCATCCTCCCAATATCTAGCCAATACTCCCGAATCGGAAAGGCAATGGCTTGCTGCTGCTGATCTTTCATTACATAATCAAATAAGCTCGGCATATCAAAATATTGTCTTTGTGGTATGTATTCCAAGATCTCCGGACTTAGCACATAGATCCCCGCGTTGACAAAGTACCGCTGTGTTGGCTTTTCTTCAATCGAGGTAAGCCGGTGCCTGTCCAATCTGACAACACCATAAGGCACCTGATGATCATACTCTCTTACGCACATCGTCGCTTGTGCCTGGTACGTTTTATGAAAATCCAGCAATTGTTCAAAATTCACCTTGGTTAACAAATCGCCGTTCATTACAAAAAACGGTTCTGCTGGTTTCTCCGGTAATAAGCTAAGCGCGCCGGCTGTCCCCAATGAATCTTGTTCCTCGAGATAACGGATCGTGACTCCCCATTTTGAACCGTCTCCAAAATGCTCCTGAATCATCTCTGCTTTATATTTCACGGAAAGGTAGAATCGATGGAAGCCTTGATCGATAAAGCTTTGTAAGATGGTTTCCAGCAATGGTTTGTTCCCGACCTTGAGCAGCGGTTTTGGACAATCATACGTGAGTGGATGAAGCCTTGTTCCTAATCCACCCGCCATTAATACAACCCAGTTATCCTTTCGTACTGGTCGTAGCAGATCGTTTAGTACTTCTACATGAACGACCCGTCCGTCTTCATCTACGATAGGAATCTGATGTATTTTTTTGATCTTCATAAGTGCCAAAATATTCTCTCGGGTTTCATAAGGAGAGGCCACGGTGGGAAATGAGTTCATGATCAAGGATGTTGAATCTTGCAAGGCTCGTCCTTTCAACAATCCTCTACGAATGTCCCCATCGGTTACCGTCCCCAGCAGCCTGTCGTTTTCATCCGCAACCAGAGCAATTTGCCGGGCACTTTTATCGATAATTTCCAAAGTATGAAGAATAGGCGTATGTGGTGATACCAACATGTCTCTCCAGTCCATCATTCGTCACACCTTTCTTGCCTTTTGTCTACATTTCTCTAGCAGGAACTCCTGCAACTTTACAATTTGGCGGTACATCCTTCACAACAACCGCTCCCGCTCCAACTACGCTATTTTTGCCAATGGTGATTCCTTGGATGACAGCAGCTCCCGTACCTACATGAACATCGTCTTCTACTACTACACTTCCTGATAGAACAACTCCTGGCGCGATATGCACGTGATCCCCGATTCTCGTGTCATGGTCAAGGACCGATCGAGTATTTACCATCGAATTGCTCCCGATATGTACGTCAGGCTGAATAACTGCTCCTGCCATGACCTGTACACCTTCCTGCAGCACTGCATATGGCGATACAATGGCTGACGGGTGTATCACATTGGCAAAAGAATAGCCTTTTTCTTTCCAGTATTGAAATACTTGTTTTCGACGATTATTGTCGCCGATAGATCCCAATCCATTTACTAAAAGGACATCTAACGGCAAGTAATTGTGGATAACCTGATCCATTCCCAACCATGAAATGCCCAGAATCGAAGCATCATTTTGGGGATCTGTAAATCCAATGACTTCCGTTTCCAGCGATAATAATGCATCAATGATTACCTTTGCATGGCCTCCGCCGCCTACTATAATAATCGGCATCATGGCTGAATCACTTCATCCTCTTCATAATCCTGTACAGCTTCTTTTCCGATCCATTCCCAGTACAGCATAGGCGATATTCCCGTTCCAGGTCGTTTGGCTGTCAAATTTTCCGCTGTAAACCTTTCGCCTTTTTGTATCGCTTTCGTAGCTACCAGACTCTTTCGAACAACAGCAATATTGTTTTGCTCGGACGGAACAGGCAATTTCATTGGGTTTCCGATAGCCTGCTCTACCTGACGAATGGAAGAAACCATTTGAACCAATTCTGCCGGTTCAATAGACGCCCGATGATCAGGTCCTGGCAAATTTTTATCCAAAGTAAAATGTTTTTCTATGACTTGTGCGCCCCGTGCTACCGCAGCAATCGGTATCGCTACTCCTTCTGTATGATCGGATAAACCAACAGGCAAGCCAAACGCAGTTGATAACGTGTCTATTACCCGTAGATTCACGTCAATATACGGAGTTGGGTATTCTGTCGTGCAATGGAGCAGGGTGACTTTTTGCTGTAATTGCCGCTGCCCTACTTCTGAGTAATATGCTTCTGAAAATCCAACTTTTGAAGGAAGAACGTCCAGTATACAGTAACCAAACGCAAGGACAGCTAACGCATCCTCGATGTCGCCCAGGGTGCTCATTCCTGTTGATAGGAGTATAGGCAGTCCCGTTTTTGCCGCTTTTAAGAGGAGCGGGGCATTCGTAATTTCACCGGATGGGATTTTTAATTGGCTTACCTTGATTTCATTCGCCAGTAGATCGACGCTATCCAAATCAAACGGTGTGGAGAGGAATTGTATATGACATTCCTTGCAATACGCCACCAGCTCTTCATGCATGGCGCGGTCCATTTCCAATTTCCGCACCATTTCTAACTGCGTTTCTTCACTGTCCGTTGTTTTCTTCTGATAATCGGCTTTGGCTGCGCGTTTGCTGATAATTTTGTCTGCCTTAAAGGTTTGAAACTTTACTGCATCTGCACCTGCTACAGCGGCACGGTATATCAACTCTTTCGCCATTTCTAGCGACCCATTATGATTAACCCCTGCTTCAGCAATGATAAATGTTTTACGCATTATAAAACCTCTTTCAGTAGCATAAAGGCTTCTGCTGCTTTACTGCCCGATGCTGATCCTCGTAACGTAGCTAAAGCCCGTATCGCTTCTTCACTGCGTGGGAATGGAAACTCTCCCATTTCGCTATCAAACACTCTCATAATCTCTAACTTTTGTTCGAG
>JARDZO010000414.1 GCA_029240815.1 Brevibacillus sp. | reverse complement strand
CTGCCTGCTTGGGGTAGGAGCATTCCTGCGGATGGACGTAACTACTTTTCCTGACCGCCCTGTGCCGGTATACACAATCCATTTGGCAGCACCCGGACTGACCTCCGAGAAAATCGACGAAAAGGTGACGCGTCCCATAGAAGAATCCGTTCGTGCAGTAGGGGATGCGCTTACGATCACAGCAGAGTCCCGTCCCGGCGCTTCATCGGTGACCGTAGAGACGTCGGAGAAGCTTGGATCGGATTACAAAGAACGCCTGGAAAAGAAGCTGGGAGAAGTAGCGAAGCAGCTTCCTGTCACGGAGTGGAGCATCAGTCAGGACAACCTGGCAGACCATCGCGTCGGGTTTTACCTGCTGCATGGCAACGATGTCCAAACCTTGTCTGATATTGCGCGCTATACCGTCTATGAAAATTTGATTCGACTTCCAGGCGTTGCGCGTGTAGAGATCGATGACCGCTCGGCGAAGCAGCAGGTAGACTTGATTTTTCGATCCTCCATGCTGCTAGCCTATGGGCTGACGCCAAAAGATGTCCTGGATCAGCTGCCCGGAGACGTAGTCAACGAGCAAGTGGGAAGCGTTGGTCAAAACAAGGACCAATCTGCCTTTTACTGGACAAGCATGTCGGAAGGTCCACAGGGGCTGGGTAAACAGCTGATCGCTACAGACCGGGGATACGTCACGTTGAAGACGCTGGCAGATATTCGCGATCTGCGAGGCAGCAAAGGGGACGAGGTTAGTGTGTATCGCGGTTCGCCTGCGATCGGCATCACCTTGCTGGCTGCTGACGTGGGGCAGGTGCCCTCCATCCGGGAGCAGGCAGCGGTTGTGATTGAGTCTCTCAATAAAGCGGCAGGCGACAAATACAGGATCGACCTATTTGACGATTATGCACAGCCCTTGTCCGGTGCGATTAATCAGCTGACATTACTCGCAGCGGCTGCGGCAATCGCATGCGCCCTGTTTCTCTATCTCGCTCACAAGCGAATGGCTGTGTCCCTCTTGTTGCTGTTCTCGGTTGTCATGGCAACCGGATTCACGCTTGGAGGGATGTGGCTTTCGGGAGTCCCTTTGAGCTATTCCACCGTGGGGCCAGTCGCCATTTTTGCTCTTCTGTTCACGGGAGCAGGCTCGGCATTGCTTCACCGAATGCACTGCCAAGAGGTGAATTCCTTTCTCGGCGGCTTGCGGATCGCCGGGAAGCTGATGAAGCCGCTTCTATTGGCGATTGTCGTATGGACGTCGTGCTGGATGGGCTTGATGATGACTGACATTCTCGAGGGAACGGACAGAATCGTGCTGGATAATGCTTGGCCAGTGCTTGTTCTCGGAACGGGTGGGTTGATTCTCGTCTACGGTTTTCTTACACCGGTTTTGGCAGGACTATGGCTGACTCATCCCGTGGCAAAGGAAAGCCCGCGCTCCCGTCTTCGTCTGTCAGGGAAAGCGGCAGGTTATGTACTCGCACGCTGGGAACGCTTGGTCAAGCAGGGGTTTCTCCCTTATGGACTCACACTCGTTGTATCCATTTTTGTGGTCGTGATGCTCCATTCCTTTGTGCTGGTGGACGATTACGGGGAGCTTGCGACCAACGGGAAGGACCTGTCCCTGGAAATGGTACAGGGCAGCAGTATCGATGAAGCCATGCGCGCATCCCAAATTGCTGAGGAGCGTCTGCGCAGCTTGGCAGAAGTCCGCGATCTTTACACAGTTGCCTCCAAAGAACGTTTGTCGATTCATCTAAAGCTGGCAGACAAGTACGACTGGACGATGGCGAGAGCGGATCTGGAGAAAGAGCTGGATAAACGGCTCCGGGATATTTCGGGCACGGACCCGTTTGCGTTTGTGGCGAGCGAAGATGTGAAGACGCGTCTGGAGTTTACGGTAAAAGGGCCGTCCCTGCTGACAGCACAGGCGATCGCACAGGAGGTTCTGACGCAGCTGGAAAAATACACGGCTCGTGATGAGGATGGACAAGAGATCATTACCGACGAAAGAATCGGGACTGGCACGGCCAAAACGATTATTGAAATTCGTCCAAAACCAGACATGCTGGCACGCTATCAGGTGTCTGAGGCGGAAATCAAACACCAGCTGGAGAGCTATCTGGGCGAAAAATCGGCGGGCAGCGTGTTCTGGAATGAGCAAAGTGTACCCGTTGTCGTGCGCTTTCCGGACAACTGGATGGAATATCCGGAGCAGGTGAAGAATATTTTGATCCGCACTCCGGCAGGCAAGGTGCATTTGGGAGACCTCGTTTCGTGGAAGCTTGGGAAAGAGCCTCCTACTTATCAGCGAGAAGATGGTCTGTACGTGTTTACCATTAGCAGTGCAGTTCGGGATGCAGGACGGATCGATTCGCTCGCGTATGTGCTTCCACTACGGATGCAAAAGACGATGATTATTCCCGAGGGGTATTCCGTTCTGAATGCGGATGAGCTGAAAAAGCTGAAAGAAGAGCAGGCGGACAAGGCCGACTGGGGTGGGCGTGTTCTTGCTGTAATCGCCGTGATTACCGCTGTGCTTTTGGCCAGTCTGCTTTTGCAGAGAAGGACCCGTGACGGTATTTTCGCTTTGGCGCTGCTTCCGGTATTGGCGGGCGGTGTCATGCTGGGGTTGCTCGTAATGGATCGACCGATGAATGGAATGGCTTTCTACGGGATGACAGGAGCAATCGCTTTGCTCGTACAGCAAGCGCTAGTGCTGTTGGAGGATCTGTACGCGGCCCGGGCTGAGGAATCCACGATCAAGGATGCGGTTCAGGCCGGGACAGCGCGTGCTTTTGCCAGCCAAGCAGCCGTGTTTGGCGCTGTCGCACTGGCATCGGTGCCACTGACTTTCGGGTGGGTGGGCGAGATCGATCCGTTTGCCTCCTTTGCCAGCACCTTGTTTTTTGGTACGCTGCTCGCGGCATTTGCTGTCATCGCTCTCTTGCCAGCCATGTATTATGCCGCCGAGTGGAAGCAAGCGACCAAGGTCGAAATCACACTCCCGATCCTTCTGCAGCGCATTCACGTCTGGTGGGAAAATGATCGAATCCGCAAGCAAGACGCTAAGGAACGCAAGCAATGGCTCAAGCAAAGAAGGGAAGAGCAGCGTAAGCGCCGGATGGACAACGATGCTCCTGTGAAGAAGGATTTGGCTCATCAGGACTTTTTGCCTTTGTCTGCGCCATCCAACGATTTGAACCGGTAGTGGATTAACAACAACCGCAGAGAACCTCTCAGGCTGCCAGAACAAATGGCAGCCTTCGTTGTACAGATAGATAGCCCCCACATGGCCCAAACTCAGGTAAGATAGAGAGAGCAGAAAAGAAACGGGGAGGGACATCCGTGCACAGATACAGGAAGCTCATTGACTTTACACTGTTGGCCGCGATCCTGATCGGGCTCTTCATATCCTCATCTACGCCCTACTACAAACAAGACATCCGTGGAACACTGTCGAAAGTGATGGACAAGAATGGCTTGGCAGAGCAGATGGCAGACTGGTCGGTGGACTATGCAGGGAAGGAAATCAGCGTCGAGGAAAAAGGAGTGGCTGGATTTATCGAGTTTTTCTTGCGCAAAGCCACCCATTTTTCTGTCTTCGCGGTTCTTGCCCTCGTTTTTTACCGGGTGCTGCGCTACCGTCTCTCCTTTGCGGTTTCCTTGCCCTGGAGCGCCCTG
>JARDZO010000144.1 GCA_029240815.1 Brevibacillus sp. | reverse complement strand
CCCCAGCCATGTCCGCCGACCTGGTATAATCAGCCGCACGTAGGAAGATACAAGCTTCACTGTTTTTATGAGCCGACTGGGAAAGAATGTGAAAATGTATATAACGTTTATTAATTTTATGGACGAAAACAGCCCAGGCATAACACTGCCCTAGACCAAAAAAGGGCAGTTTTTTGAAAAACTGGCGCGGGAATGAGATACAGATTGAAATCCATCAGGACGGCTTTATCGAGATTCACTACAGCATCGCCCACCCTCAAGTAATGGGCTAGATACTACAAGGGGCTTAATCGTTAGCCCCTTTCCATTTTAGTAATACTGTACACTCCACATGAGTTGTATGCGGAAAAGCGCTTTTACCTTGATACTATGTTGCTGGACTCATCGGGAATAAATTCAGCCCAAGGTTACAAATAATAAGAGTACAGTTACCCTTGTACTCAAAATACTGATTGGATGAAAAGTGATGATGATAAGACGATCCATAATTTCTTTTCTACGAGTAGGTACAGTGATTCTTTTAATTATGAACATAGTTGGGGTAATCGGTCAAAAATCTGCTTACGCCGAAACTACGCTTCCAATTGTAGCTGATCAAGGGTTTTTATCTATTGAAGTTTATCCTCTCCAACACCAACTAATAGTTCGAAAGCAAGGGAAAAAAATAAAGACATATGGTGTGGCCCTTGGTAATCCGGCTACTCCTACACCTGTCGGAGAATTCAAAGTCGTGTACAAGGGGGAAAATTGGGGACCCGCTTTTGGTCCACGATGGTTAGGATTAAACGTTCCTTGGGGAACATACGGCATTCACGGCACTGACAAGCCTTACTCCATCGGTCAGCATAAAAGCCATGGCTGTATCCGTATGCTCAATAGAGAGGTCATAGAATTATACGAAATGATTCCACTGGGAACAAAAGTGACAATTTATGGACATGTGTTAGGGGATCCGGGTCATAATCCAAGGTCCTTAGCAGAAGGTGATGTTGGTGGAGATGTGCAACTGATTCAATCCCGATTGAAAAATGCTGGATACTTTAACGGGATATGTGATGGCAAGTTTCGCTCAAGTACGACAGCTGCACTAAAAAAATTTCAACGCGATCATCACCTGAATCAGAACGGTGTCGTTTCAAACAAGGTTTACGAAGAACTTGGATTACTGGAGTAAGAAACAACAAAAATCCCCCGCCGGAGCGAGAGGGTAAAATAGGGTTCACGGTATATCGAATCGGTAATATGCTCTGTGCCCTTCACTATTGAGGAATGAGTCAAGATGCCTCGTTTCCACCCTCTGAACGTACTCCCTGAAGAGCAGCGTGTGTTTTTCATGGCGCACTTCCGCTACTTTGCCTCCAACCCAATCGGGAAGGAGGCAAAAGTTATTCCTATCGCTGATGTCTCTTTATTCTTTATTGTAGGATTCAAGGAATGATTGTAATGAGTCGTCGAGTAACCTTTCGCGATTAGGATCTTCATTCACGTCGCTGTCAACTTCAAGATTGCCACTATTCGTAGACTCTGTATCCTCTTCTTGTTCTGTAATTAATGGAGTGTCCATATTTTGTTTCGTAGTAAAAAGATTGATTTTCGGAATTTCGTTTTCTGCTTCTCTATCCATGATCCTTCTCCTTGTCCAGTTTTCTTCAAAGGAAATGCCCCGCAAAAGCGAGGGTGCGAAATGGAGCCACGATATAATAATACTTTGTTCACAATTCGATAATTCTATCCATTGGAATCCATTGATCAATCACATCATCTACGCCTCATGTATTTGCCTTTTGAAACTGTGGCTTAAGGCCCTTCTCTTTCAGCTCCACTTTGCTTCCCATGCGACAATTAGCTCCGCTTTTCTCTCCTTGCTGAGCATACGCTCCGCCATCGGAAAGAGCAGCTTTTCCTCTTTGTGAATATGATCGTCCAACAGCCGATTCATCGTGTTGGTTACCACCCGCAGCCTCTCCGTAGAACGGCCGTCGCTCTCGCTATATCCCATCTCGTCTCGCAATTTGGCCAGCTTTCCCAAAAGCCGCTGATGCTCTTCTGTCATCACGAAGACCGGATGAGTGGAACATCCGAGCGAATCCTTCATGGCTTCAAACAAATGCTCTTCCTCCCATGCCTGGTGCTCTCTCAGCTTTTCCTCCAGCAAAGCGATCGCCAATCTGAATTCTCCAGCCGTTTTGCTGTTCAACAATCTGTTTTGATAGGCAAGCCTTTTCAACCTCTCCATCTGTTGCTGCAAGACTTCATGCTCCCTGGAGAATAAATAAACAAGCGTCCGTTCACTATCCGTTGGCTGCCATTTCACATGAGTCCTCCTCCCGCACGAACCAAGCTGACAGTAGAGAAGCAGGATGAACCGTCACTTGGCAAATGCGATCCTGTACAGCAGCTTTCCTTTGCAATCGTTGGATTCCAGGACAACCTCATCCTTTTTGTACGTAAAGGCGATCCCCTCGAAACCGATCGGTACGGCGAGGAATTGGCAGGGATTGAAATACAGACGCATATGTTCCCCCTCTTCCGTCATCTCCCACCGGGCAAGATTTCGTTCGATCATGGGAGCCGATTCAGTTTCCGCATTTTCATCCAAATCTTTTATCCATATCCGCATCTTGGAATCCACCAATCGGGACAGTTGCTGGGTGAGAAAGAGATTACTCATGAGCCCTCCTCTCTTTCCGATAAAGAAATACCGCGATCGGGAACAGCAGGAGATTGAGGGCCGCAAGCCCGATCACTTCTTCATAGCGCCCGAAATAGAAAAGGTTGACGGTGAATTGTGTGCAAATCAAGTTGGCAAAAAGCACGAGACAAAGCAGCAGCACCCCTCGATAACTACGCTTCATACGGCTTCACCCCAACCGCGTAGATCGCGCCGTTTTCTATCTTCAGGTCTATCTCCGGCAGTGGACGGCGCGGCGGACCCGCCAGCGGATTCCCCGTCATGACGTCAAATTTGCCGTGGTGGCAGGGGCAGAGCAATTCGCTTTTTTCTTTGTTCCAAAAGACCGGACATTTCAGATGCGTGCAGGCATTTTGGTACGCTTTGTACTCGCCTTCGCGCAGGCAAACCAAGAGTGCGCTGTCATGTTCGCTCGGATAGGCAAACTCGATGGCATCACCCGCTTGCAATCCCGCGATCTGTGCAATCTTCTGCTTTGCCTGTTCCCTCCCTTCCCCATTCAGCAGCTTCTGTGCTGCCAGGGTCCCCCAGGGCAGTGTGGAGACGGCAAACAATCCTGCGGCTCCCACCATCGTTTTCATAAAGCTTCGCCGATCCAGACTCCGCTCGTTCGACTTGCCGATGTTGTGGGTATAATGATCATCCCTATCGGATATGGGCCGTTTGTTCTCTTCCATGCTGCAGTCCTCCTTCGCTTAGAAAAGCTTCTGTATTCCTTGCAGGATGCCAGGCAGGCTGATCTTCACATGGGTCTCATTCTCCAAGGGCTCCAGGGATTGGCTCGCAATCCATTTGCCTCCCGCTAGTCGGTACTGTGCCCGTTTGTTCTCCAGTTCTTTTTCATCGATCCACTGGAGCGTGTTGGTCGGGCAGACGGAAGCGCACATCGGCGGGATATTGTCTTTGGTTCGGTCATAGCATAAGTCGCATTTGTACATGAGGTTTTGTTCCTGATCAAATTTTGGAATGCCGTACGGGCAGGCGATCGTGCAGTTTTGGCAGCCTATGCATTTCTCCACGAGCGCGGAGAGCACGGCTCCGTTGTCCGCGATCTGGATGGCCTGCGCCGGACAGCTGCGCGCACACGCCGGGTTGACGCAGTGCAGGCACATGAGCGGGATCGTCTGACGGGTGTGCAGCGGATCGACATCCATCACGTAGTTTCGGTTGCGGTTGTCGTGCCCCCCGCACTGCGTGCAGGCAGCGAGACAGCTGCGGCAGCCTATGCAGTTATCCATTTCGATGTACAGTACTTGTTTAGCCATGCGCCTGCCCCTCCTCTTCAAGCTTGACGATCTCTGCCGCACATGCCTTGAATTCCGGCATTTTGCTGTACGGATCAAGCGCCGGGTTCGTCAGCAGATTGATCGATTCTTGCTTGCCCCAGTGATAAGGGACGAAAACCGTATCCGGGCGGATCGCCGCGATGATATTCACCTTGTATGCCGCTTCGCCCCGCCTGGTTTTCAGCAAGACTTTCTCTCCCTGTGCAATCCCATACTTTCGGGCGGTGTCAGGATGCACCTCCAGAAGCGGATCCGGGTACATGTCTTTGAGAAACGGAATTCGCCGCGTTTGGTTTCCGGACAAATAGTGATAGACCACACGGCCTGTTGTCAGCCGCAGCGGATAATCGGCATCCGGTTCCTCCGCCGGCGGACGGTAAGGCAGCGCGCAGATCTTCGCCTTGCCGTCCGGGTGATAAAATTTCTTGTCGAGGAACAGGTGCGGTTGCCCCTGATCTTGTTCATCTCGGCACGGCCAAAAGATTCCGTTGTTTTCTTCAATTTTCTCGTAGGTAATGCCGAAGTAATCAGCAGTGCCCCCCTTGGAGACGCGCCGCAGCTCATCGAAGATTTCGCCGGGTGCTGTGAGATGTTCAAAATAGGATCCCCTGCCCATTCGCTTGGCGATCTCGACCTGAATCCACCAGTCCGGTTTGGATTCGGCATACCAGTCTTGGGCTTGTCGATGGCGAATGACACGACCTTCCAGGTTCGTCGTGGTACCGTCGTCCTCCGCCCAGGTAGTGGTCGGCAGTACAACATCCGCATACTCAGCCGATTCCGACAAATAGAAGTCGACACACACCATGAAGTCCAAGCGCTTCAAAGCGTCGCGCACATGGTTCAGGTTGGGGGCGCTGACAGCCGGATTGGAACAGAGCAGATACAGCCCTCGTATGGTCTTGTCTTGCATCAAACCAAACATTTCATAAGCGGACACTCCTTTTTGCGGCATCTCTTCTACTGGAATGCCCCATGCGCAAGCTACTTCTTGCACATGCTGCGGGTTATCCATTTTCCGATAGCCGGGGAGCTGATCCGCCTTCTGTCCATGCTCCCGTCCGCCCTGTCCGTTACCCTGTCCGGTAAAGGTGGCCACACCTGATTTCGGGCGGCCGATTTTTCCGGTGGCAAGCGCCATGTTCGTGTAGGCGGATACGTTGTCCGTCCCTTTGGATTGCTGCTCTACCCCTCGGCAGAACATCACGATCGCATCAGGCGCTTTTCCGTAAATTTCGGCGGCTCGCAAGATTTTCTCCTCGGCGACCCCCGTGATGTCGCTCACGTACTCAGGTGTATAGGATTCTACAAGCGCTTTGGTCTCCTCAAAGCCATTGGTATGGTTTCGGATGAATGCCTCATCGATGTGGCCATGTTTGATCAGCAGGTGCAGCATCCCATTCGCCAGCGCCAAATCCGTTCCCGGCCGCAGATCTAGATGGACGTCGGCGCGGCGGGCAAGCGGCGTCTCTCGCGGATCGACCACGATCAGGTAGCCGCCCCGATTCTGCACCTCCCAGATTCGGAACATGCTGGTCGGGTGGCATTCCGCCGCATTGGAACCGGCAATAAACAGGCAATCGGTCTGGTGGAGATCTGTCCACGGGACGGTCGATCCACGGTCGATCCCGAAACTGCGGTTGAAACCGGCAGCCGCTGACGACATGCAAAATCGCCCGTTGTAATCCATATATCGGGTCTGCAGTCCAACCCGTGCAAATTTTCCTGTCAGATAACATTTTTCATTGGTCATCGAGACACCGGAATAGACGGATAACGTATCTTTGCCGTACTTTCCCTGCATGTCCCGAAACCTGTTCACGACGAGGGTGAGCGCTTCTTCCCACGTTGCCTCCTCAAACCCTTCAGTGGTTCCTTTCAGCGCCGGATTTCGGCGAATGAGCGGCCGTCTGATCCTGTCCGGATGATTGACCTGCTGATAAGCGGTGACCCCTTTTGGACACATCTTGCCCAGATTGACCGGAAAGTCGTACCGCGGTTCTACTCCGATTATCGTATTGGTTCTGGTATCCACCCGCAGGTTCATTCCGCACTGCATACCGCAGTAGGAACAGTGGGTGCTTACCAGCTTTTCTCCCGGATGAACCTTATTGGGTATCTCTTTGAAAAATTTATCCTTTTGCATGCTGGTTCGCCTCTTTCTCCGGATGTTGATGTACAGGAGTTCCAGTAAAACGGTAGATGCGGTATTTTCGTCGGCAGGGCAGGCACAGCTCCGCCAAATGGAAGCCTTCCGCCATCTGAAAACGGATCTGATTTTCCTGCAGGACATCGATCACATCGGAAGACTGCTCGGCCGAGACAAATCCTTCCCCGCATACCCTGCAGCACTTCATTTCCTGCCCGCCGTAATGCTCGCGGTAGTTTCGGGCGAAGACGCTCATGGGCCGGAACGGGATATGGGCCAGCTTGCCAAAAGGAAGATAGATCAACGTGACAATGACTGAAAACTGATGGATCAGGCTGATCACCGGATGGCCAAAACCATCGAAAAACAGGTTGCTTGCCGTCAAGAGCAATCCGGAGACACTGATGAGCAGCAGCAGATAAAGAGGCAGGAAATCATAAAGAAAACTCTGCTCCGCGCGAGCCTGCATGTTTTTCAAGCGGCGGTACAAAGCCATGCAGACGCCGGCGATCACCATGAAGGCCGTAATGTTGAGCGCATTATAGAAGAGAAATGCAATCCAGCCGTCCGCTTTTACCTTCATGACATCCACCCCCATGGCTACGACCGTATAAGTGCCGTTGTCCCCCATGGTGAAGTACATCCAGCCAAAGACGAGCGGAAAGGTGACGAATGCAGACAGGATGCAGCCCCATCCCAGAAGAACGTGCTGGGTCCAGCGATACCAGCCGCGATTCCAGATAAAACGGTAGGTAGCCAGATGCTCCACTGCCGTTTGCGGCGTGCTCTTTCGCAGGAGCAGACGCAATCCTTTTTTCAGGATGATGTTGGTCGGCGGCCGATCGGCCCAAGCTGTGAACCGGTAAAGGAACCCGCCTATGAATACCAGCGTGCCTACCATATACCCGTATAAGGCAAGATCGATATGGGTAAAAAAGCGGGAACCCAGATACGAAGCAAGGAATAAGGTAACTACGCTATAGAAAGCCCTTCTAGCCACTTTGGAAGCAAATGCTCGCTCCATGCGAAAACCTCCCCTGGTACGAAGCTTTGTGGATCTTTGGCTCCATTGTAGCAGTGCTTTTTTTCATCCAAAGTGACGTTCCTCACACCTGACGAACATCGCCAAGAAGGTGACACGATTTTGCCAAAATCCCCGTGCTATAATGGTTAAAGATTGTCAATCCCATCAAGTATGGAAAACGGAGGTGTGACTGTTCTTGAAAAATCTGGCGTTTATCGAACAGGTTTCGCCTGCATTTGTTCATCATCTGCAACAGATCGGAATGAAGAAAAAAATCACGACAATCGGCGCCGCCCTCTTCATGGATGGGGAAGCGGCAGAACGGCTGTACTTGCTCGAATCGGGACAAGTCAAGCTGACCAAAGCTACCTCAGACGGCAAGGAGCTTACCCTGCAGGTATTCGGACATGGGGAGCTGGTAGGGATGTCCGGTCTGTTCGAGTCCGGGGTTGCCTATACTTCTACCGCTACCATGCATGAGCCGGGCGAAGTCATCGTGATCCAGCGAAGCGCGCTGGAGAAACTGCTGATGGAGAACGGAGAGTACTGTGTGGATTTCCTGCGTTGGATGGCCGTCATGAACCGGAGAATACAATCCAAGTTCCGCGATTTGCTGTTGAATGGTAAAACCGGGGCTTTTTACTCCACCTTGATCCGGATGACCAACACGTACGGAGAAGAACGGGAAGACGGCATTCTGATCAATCTCCCCCTCACCAACCGCGATCTCGCCCAATTCATCGGCCTGACCCGTGAAAGCGTCAACCGGATGCTGTCCGATCTGAAAAAGCTGGATGTGATCGAGATATTGCCGCACGGGCACCTTTTGATCAAGGATCTGGAATATTTGAAAGAAGCGATATGCTGCGACGACTGCCCGCCGGAAATCTGTCAAATGTAAACCCGCTTTCGCTTTTTTCCGGTGAGGAAAGAAAAAACAGCCATGGGAGCATGGCTGTATGGATCTATCTACGAATGAAGAGAAGCTGCTGGATTCCCTGGCTGAAAATGCTGCGGAACCAGTTCCGTAAACATGCCCGCATAATGCTGAATGTCACCCGTTTCGTCTTTAATGGCGCTGATGGTCAGCCACTGGCGATACACCTCACCGTTCTTGCGCCTGTTCCAGATCTCCCCCTGCCAAAAGCCTGTGTCGGCGATTTGCCGCCACATCTGCTGGTAGAAGCCGGCATCCTGCAGCCCGGACTTTAATACATTCGGGTTCTTTCCTACCACTTCATGTCGTTCGTACCCGGTCACGGCTGAAAAGGCAGGATTGACATCCCGGATGAAGCCTTTGGTATCTGTGATGACGATCGCCTCGCCGGTATTGTCGACGATGATCTTGGCCAGCTGCAGCTTATCCTGGTAGTACATCCAGAAGACGATGATGAGGCTGGCCAGCGCCACCTCCGACAACGCCATGAATCCGATCGCATAATGTCCCGTCATGCTGAACAGAATCGAGAGAATCAGCGGCGGGAAGAACCCCCCAAGCCCGCCCATAGCAGAGACGATCCCGTTCACAATCCCCGCCTGCTTGGAAAAATAATGGGGAACGAGCTTGAATATCGTCCCATTTCCGATCCCGGCGCAGATGGCAATCGCCAGACATCCTGCCGTATACAGGTGAAGGGAAGGAGAAAAAGATAGCAACACCCCAAATCCGCTTAATCCTCCGAACACAAACATCAATACTTTCAGGGCGTTGAAGCGATCCCCCAGCCATCCTCCCAGCGGACGAACGACTGTCGCCAAAGCGATGAATCCCGCGGTTCTCATGCCCGCATCCACCTTTTCCAGGCCAAAGCTGCTCACAAGAAAGTTCGGCAGATAAACGGTAAACGCCACGAATGAACCAAAGGTAATAAAGTAGAACAGGCTGAGGAACCACAGTTTCTCATTTCGATAAACGCCTTTGATTTGCTCCGTCACGGAAGTTTTTACGCGAGGTTCTCTTTTGTCTCCCAGGAAAAAGTTGAGTGCGGCAAAGAGCAGAAGCAGCCCCAGATAAAGCTTGACAGTAGAAGACCAGCCGATCTGCTGTGCCAAGATGGGAGCAAAGAACGTGGAGAGCGCTGTGCCGGCATTGCCTACCCCATAGATTCCATTGACAAATCCGTGCTTCTCTTTGGGATAATATTTCGGCAAAGACGTCACACCTACCGAAAAGATCGCACCCCCGATCCCGAGAAAGAAGCCGCCGATCATCAGGTCAACAGCCGAATTTGCCTCGCTGATGTAATAGACAGGCACCAGCAGTAAGAGAAAACTGAAGGTAAACAGCTGTCTTGCTCCCAAGCGATTGGTATAATAGCCGATCGGGATGCGCAAAACCGAGCCCAGCAATACCGGGATCGCAGTGATCCAAGCGATTTGTCCTGGGGGAATATGCAAATCTTCTTTCAAGAACGGCATCAAGGATGATAAGATGACCCATACCATGAAACCAGCGACCAGACTGAGTGTTTGCAGCGGCAATTGCATTTTGCGAATCATCTCGCACAACCCCTTTTCTTAAGCGTAATATCGATTCATCCCCCTTAACCTTAATCCGATCCCTGCCTGCACGCTGTGAGGAATGTCACAAAAGGAACCCCAAAAATAATAGAGGTTTTGTGATCGTACGCACAGTCACTCTCAGCTGTTTGGGATAGGATGGAGGCATGAATGTTTTCGAGGTGACGCGCAATGACGATTGCAGAAATACAGGATGCTTTTTTTCAATGCGGTTTCCCGTATTACAAGCAGCTGTCGGTTCAAGGTCTACAAGCGGATTGCACATTTTACAGTATCCATTCCGACTACCGGAAAAAGGTGGTGCTCGCCCTCACGAACAAGGAGGATGTTCAGCACCAAATCGCCCTGGAAGTCATCAAGTTTTGGTCGCATGACCTGCTAGAAAACTTGGCTACGCCAAGCTTTTGGGCGGAGCCTTAGTACCCAAAGGGCACAAGTCTCGCCTTCTCACTATTGTTCGAGGTCTCGCTATGTTGCACTTGTACTGGATAGGAATCATATAATTTCCTATCTGTGCAAAAAAGCCATCCGTTTTAACGGATGGCCTTCATTTTGTCCAAGAGCTCTAGTTTTTCCCCATCGGTCAACATCTGCTGGGCCATGGGGAAACAGTTCATGTTCATATTCCATCACCGCGATAGGCCCCGTTTCCCTCCCGATGTATGTAGCCAGCATCGGAAACAACACGGCTTCTTCTTTTTCGGAGTGAGGTTCGAGCTGTGCGATAAAGTCAGCTGCCTTCTCTTGCAGATCCTGAAGCAGCTCTTCTTTGAAAAGGGCCTGGGCATCCGCAAACTGCTTGGATTGCTTCTTTAGTTCCATCATTTTTTCTACAAGCGGACCGTGTTCTTCCTTTAGCCGGGCCAGAGCGGTACAGAGAAACGTAGGAGCTGGATTCATACCCATGGGACATCCTGGATGCATCATGCATACCCTCCTTTTTCTTTCTCAAGGAACATGCAGCGGTCTTAATCTACCCTCAGTGCATGCCGAGCATTTCTCTCATATCTTCTTGCGCATCCCCGATCAATCTGATGCGGAACAAGTCTTGGAGCACAGCCAGCACACCCGGCTGGATGAATTCCGGCAGCTTAGGCCCGATCCGGATATCCTGAATCCCCAAGCTGAACAATCCCAGCAGAATCGCTACCGCCTTTTGCTCAAACCAGGAAAGGACGATGCTGACAGGCAGAACATTGACCTCGCAGCCAAATGCCTCCGCCAGCGCTGCCGCGATTTTGATCGTGGATACCGAGTTGTTGCATTGCCCCAAATCGATGTAGCGGGGGATGCTGGTCCCTGGGACTGTGCCGTAATCCACATCGTTGAAGCGAAACTTGCCGCAGGAGGTGGTCAGAATCACTGTTTCTGGCGGCAGGGAGGTCGCCAGCTCCCGGTAGTACTCGCCTCCTTTGCCAGGTGCGTCGCAACCGGCAATCACGAAGAAGCGCTTGATCTGTCCAGCTTTCACCGCATCGATAATGTCGGGAGCAATCCCCAGCACGGTTTGGTGGTGAAATCCTGTCGACAGCGTCTGCTCCGACTCGATATGGGCTTCTGGAAGTGAAAGGGCCCTTTCAATCAATGGCGTAAAATCGTCGTTTTCAATTTTCGTCACACCCTCCAAGCCGGCGATGTCATAGGAATAGAAGCGATCCGCATACGTTCCTTTGATCGGCATCACGCAGTTGGTCGTGGCTAAAATCGCTCCCGGGAACTCTTCGAACAGTCGGCGCTGGTCAAACCACGCCTTGCCAATGTTCCCTTTCAAATGCGAATATTTCTTCAGCTCGGGGTATCCATGAGCCGGCAGCATCTCGGAGTGGGTGTAAATGTGGATGCCCTTCCCCGCTGTTTGCTTCAACAGCTCTTCCAGCGCAAAAAGGTTGTGTCCCGTCACGACGATGCACTTTCCTTCGATTTTGTTTTGCGTGACGGTGATCGACTCTGGAATGCCAAAGCGCTCGGTATGCGCTTTGTCCAGCAATTCCATGACTTTGATCGCCGCTCTCCCCACTTTCATCGCCATCTGCAAATGCTCATCCAGATTAAAATTGACATTGGTCAGCGTAAAGTACAGTGCTTCCTGCGTGATCCCATCGACTTCGGGATCGATGTACCCCAATTGCCGCGCATGTGTCGCATAGGCCGCGATCCCCTTCAAGGCGAAAACGATCGTATCCTGAATACTCGCCAGCTCTTCATTCTTTCCGCACACGCCAATCACTTTGCAGCCGCCTGCCGGTGTTTGCTCGCATTGATGACAAAACATCGCCATTCCTCCTCTGTGTGGCTGATCTTCATCTTGATCATAAGGCGCTGGCTGAGTGGAGGACGTGATTTAAATCACAGGACGAGGGGAGTTGCTTATTTTGTCACAGGTTGATTAAGAAATGATAAATTGGTAACGAAAATGGCCCGACTCTCTTTGTTCTCCCCCAATCGCCCTGGTAGAATAAAAACAGCCGCTTCCCACGGACAGGCGGGAAACGGCCTTCTTAAAGAAATGGGGACAGAAAGTTCGTGACTCCCTGTCCCCACCAAGCGGATGATCGGGTCTTCCTTACGTCTCCCGTCCGGATGCCGAGATTTTCACACGCGTTTCGTTTCCTTCCAGGTGGAGCAAGGAAATCCCGGATTGCGAAAAATTTACACCACTCGTGGCGGGAGGTGTTTCATTTACTAACCCTTCATGTCTTTTTCAATTTGTTTTAGCGTTTTCTTTCGCTTGCAGGCATCAGCTTGATTATTCGTCCAAGAAGTATCGCTCAGCTTTTGCAACTCCATGATCAATTTCTTATCCGACGTTACGTGAATCTTGGCATCTGGAAAGCTGCTTTTTAAATTCTTCGCCACTTCTTTTTCGATGGATTCCAAGCGAAAGCGATTAAAGTTGCTCACTTCAATAGCGACATCCAGCTCATCGTCGATCCGTACGGCGACAGCTTTGTCAATGCCATTTACCTGTTCTGTTACTGCTTTTGCTTTTTGCTCCGAATCAAAGTAACGAATCGGTGTCGGTTTGCACATCGGATCTTCAGAAGCAGACTTGGTTTTTGCCTGTTGATCTGGTTTCGGATTGCAGCCTGCAATGAATAGACACATAGATACGACAAGTAGTATGATACGCAAAATGGAAAAGCCTCCTATCGCGATAACATACTTATATCGTTACCTATCTTGCTGTTTCTATGTTTATTATTCCAACGTTGTCCACACCGCAACCCGCAACCTTCCGTTCCCGATAATAATAACGCATGGGTTTTCCCGTTCTCCTTGTTCCTTTCCCCAATGTATTCACATGCCCCGTATGCGGGTCAAGACATATTAACCTTGCACTCGAGAATTCGGCTAACCTATCCCAATTTTGAACACTTATCTCAACGTTTTCAGTGCACCGCTCCAAGCAATCACTTGATCCAGCATGGCATGGACGTTTGTCTGGTGAAGATCAGATGGCTTGAATACCGAAAAGTTCTCGAAATCGGTAAATAAGGATAAGGTAGGATGAGCTCGGACGTCCGCGACTAACAACTCACCCAGAATCCCCCGCAGGTGTTCAGCCGCTCTTGCTCCGCCTGTAGACCCGTAGCTCACAATTCCGGCAGCTTTGTTATTCCAAGGATCACGCGCCGAGTCCAAGGCGTTTTTCAAAGCTCCTGTAATGCTGTGATTATATTCCTGCACAATAAATACGAATCCGTCCAGGCTTTCCACTTTCGCTTGCCACGCTGCAAGTCCCGGCTCTTGCCCAGTTCCTTCGCCAAAGAAAGGCAATTTGTATGCTGAAATATCAACCACTTCATACTCGGCATCCCCGCGTCCATCAGCCATTTGCTTGACCCATTCCCCAACTTGCGGGCTGACGCGCCCCTGACGAGTACTTCCCAGAATAATACCAATCTTCAGCTTTTCGTTATTCATCCCCATACCTCCAGAAGCAAAGTTATTAACTTACTTAATGTTACTTTGGCTATGGCACTTTTAGAATGGCTCCTTAAAAATTCTTTATCCTCAGAAAGTATATATACGTATGTTAATTCCTGCTAATTCCAAC
>JARDZO010000008.1 GCA_029240815.1 Brevibacillus sp. | reverse complement strand
ATGATCGCAGCGCGGATCATCCAGGCCGCAGGGGGAGGGCTGATGATGACAATCGGTCAATCCATGATTCAGCTCGTAGTGCCTCGGGAAAAGATGGGGCAGGCGATGGGGGTATTCGGGATTTCGGTGTTTGTCGCTCCGGCGATCGGTCCGACATTGAGTGGTTACTTCGTGCAGTATATGGATTGGCGGTTCATTTTTACAGTCAACATTCCCTTTGGGATCGTGGCGATGCTGTTGGTCTGGCGGTTTTTGCGCGAGGGGGAAGTGAAAAAGGAGCATCCCTTTGACCTCGCTGGCTTCATCTGGTCGGCTACGGCCCTCGTCAGTCTCTTGCTCGCAGTCACCAAAGGGGATGAAAAAGGCTGGGATTCCTTTTTCATCGTCTCTCTGTTTCTCACCGCACTGATCAGCGGGGCGATGTTCGTAGCTCGTGAGCTTTCGACGGGTCAGCCACTGGTAGACATCCGCTTGCTGGCAAATCGAGACTTTACCCTCGGCCTTTTGGTGAACAGCATGATCATGGTCGGTAATTTTGGAGTCATTTATCTGTTGCCGATTTACTCGGAAAACATGCTGGGCAAAACGGCGATGGACACGGGGCTGCTGATGCTGCCGCAGGCGATTGCGTCGGGTATCGTGACACCGATCAGCGGGATGCTGGCCGCCCGGGTCGGATTGAAGCCGATGATTGTATCGGGACTGATCTTTTGCCTCGTGCCGGGATTCTTAATTTCTCATGTGGATTTGGACACGGACGTATCCACGCTGCACTGGCTCCTCGCCGTACGCGGCGTTGGACTCGGCATGTGCCTGATGACTTCGATGCAGATTCCGCTGTTGGCTGTCTCAGATCCAGCACGTGTTCCTGCAGCTTCTGTCATTACGAATATTTCGCGCCAGGTCGCGACTTCCATAGGCATTGCCGGATTGATCAGTCTGTTTTCGCAGCGCAGCATCGAACATGCGGTGCATGCCAGCGAACGGGTGACAGCGACGCAGCCACCCGTGATGACAGCTTTGGAGCAGTGGCAGCAAATGTACGTAGCAAAAGGGCTGTCTGTGCAGGAAGCGGCTGCTTCGGCCTTGCAGCTCATGGGACAATTGGTCAAAAAGTACGCAGCTATACAGGCCTTACAGGACAGTCTGCTCATGGCGGCATTGATCCTGGTCGTGGCATTGCTCATCATGTTGATCGTGAAAGAGAACAAAGCTGCATTACAACCATCAAAAGAACAACAATCCCAGCCTGCGATGCTGGATTAATGGATGAGGAAAGGGTGGAACAAATATGAAAATGCTTCAATGGAGTTATACAATGGCTGGGATTGCATGGATGGTTGTAATAGCTGGTTGTGGCACGGTGCAGCCTGTAGCGTTGACTACCGCTGTGAATCAAGGTCAACAGGCTACACCAGCCAATGAGCAGCTTCGCGCATTTACCGGTAAGGTGGAGGGAATTGAGGAAGTGACGATCTACGCCAAGTCATCAGGAAGAGTAGCCAGTGTATTTCACGATACCGGAGATGAGATCCAGGCAGGTGCTCCACTGTTTGGCTTGGAGCAGGAAGAACTCGCTGCGAGCTTGCGTATCGCAAAAGCGGATTTGGCCTTGGCAAAAGCCAAATGGGAGGAAGCAAAAAAAGGGACGCGAACGGAGGAAGTGCACTACGCCCAAGCCGGATGGCAGCAGGCGAATCAGAAGTACCTCGATGTGAAAAACGGCAAACGCCCGGAAGAAATGGCTCAGCTCGAAGCATCGTACCAGTCGGCGAAAACAAACGTGGAGCTGACAGCAGCGAAAAGAGATCGTACACAAGCACTGTATGCCCAAGGAGCTATCTCCAGGCAGGCATGGGAAGATGCCCAATCTGCTTTTTCCCAGGCAGATGCCCAGTATCGTCGGAGCGAGGAAGATCTAGCGATGGCAAAGCAAGGAGCGACGCAGCCAACCTTGCAGGCGATGCAAGCCAATGTACAGCAGATGAAGGCGATGTACGACAAGGCGAAAAACGGAGCTACCCCAGAGCAAATCGCCCAGTACGCCGCCGGAGTGGAGCGGGCGCAGGCAGCTGTGGACAACGCGGAGTACCAGCTGAAAAACGCGACCATCTCGAGCCCGATCAAAGGGTACGTGAGCACCAAAAGCATCCACGCAGGTGAGATGATCAGCCCGAGTATCGCCGCGATGACGGTGGTCAATACAGAGAAAGTCTATGTAGTGATTGGCGTAGCAGAGAAGGACCTAGAATGTTTTGAACTGGGAAAAGAAGTCGATGTGACAGTAGATTCGCAACACAAGAATATGCGCGGCAAGGTGGAGAGAATCAGCCCCAAAGCAGATGCGGGTACGGATACGTTTACCGTCAAAATCGTCATCGAGAACAAGGACGGAACCCTGCGCTCCGGTATGACGGGGATCGTCGGCCTGTAAGCCACCTTTTGATTACGGACAAAGGAGAACCTCCCAACTATCGTGTCGGGAGGTTCCTTCTATACTCTATTACCTCAATGGCCTTCCTTGCCTCGAATGGCGAGGCTATCCTTGACCATCCGGACAAATTCCAGCTGCTGCTCGCCTGTAGCCGACGATTCAGCCAGTTTCCGTACATTGTGCAGGGAGCCGTCCTCCCTTGCCCAATAGCTTTCCCGCAAGATTTCCGCAAATTCGGCTACAGAAGCGAGAAATTGCAGCTCGGTGGAGAGCTTTGATTGTATCTGCAGAGGGCTGCTCACTTCCTCTACCTTTTTTGTCGAGACGTTGTGGTAGCGGATGCGGACGTCACCTAGCTTGCCAGCCTCTTCATCCTTTACTTTCACTTCATAGAGGGCGGTCACTGTGTGCCCAGAGCCGATTTCGCCAGCATCTGTCTTGTCGTTGCGGAAGTCCTCGTCCCGTACATCTCGATTTTCATACCCGAGGAGGCGATAGCGATCCACTGTCTTCGGGTCAAACTCGACTTGAATTTTCACATCGCGGGCAATGGTCTGCAGCGTCCCGGTCAACGCCTCGGTAAAGACGCGGCGAGCTTCGGAAAAAGAGTCGATGTAGGCATACTGTCCTTCACCTTTGTCTGCCAGCTGTTCCATCAATACGTCATTGTAGTTGCCCATGCCGAATCCGAATGTACTGAGGTTGATTTCCTTGCGAGCGTAGTCCTCGATGGAGCGCAGTATTCCGTTCGCGCCTGTCTCGCCCACGTTTGCGACACCATCCGAGCAGAGGATGACGCGATTGATAGCACCGCGTTCAAAGGATCTGTCCGCCATTTCGTAGCCCAACTGCAGACCTTCTTCGGCATTGGTAGAGCCTTCTGGCTGGAGCTCGTCGATAGCAGACAGGATCGCACGCCTGTTTTCAGCGGAGGTGGGATCGAGGATGACACGCCCCTGTGTTCCGTAGACGACGATGCCTACCGTATCGGTCGGAGCTAGCTGGTCTACCAGGACTCGCAAGCTCCTTTTGACCAACTCTAGTCGGTTTTCCTGATCCATCGAGCCGGAGACGTCGATGACAAAAACGAGGTGGGCCGCTTTTCTGTTTTCAGGGGCAATCTCTTTTCCTTTAATACCGATGCGTACCAATTGATAGCCCGAGCCAAAAGGAGAAGGACCTCCATCTACTTGAATGCCAAACGTTTGCTGCTTGGGAGCTGGGTAGTTCGCAGGAAAATAGTTGATAAATTCTTCGACGCGGACAGCATCTGGAGGTGGGAGTGAACCTTCCTGAATATAACGGCGGGTGACGGTGTAGGAGCCGGTATCGACATCGGCGGCAAATGTGGAAAGGCTGTCTTCATCCGTGGAGATAAAAGGATTGGTGCCATAATTTTTAAAGTACATGGAGTCCGTACTTGACGGAGGAGGTGCAGACTGCCTTTTCATGAGGGCGGTGTCTGCCATACTGCTACGTGGGGCAGCCTGACTCATTGAGCTTTCTGTCCGTGCAGCCAACTGATTTTGTCCTCCACCGGCTTGCTCTGGGGCTGCTTGCTGCGGGGAACTTTGCCCACCAAAGCTGCACCCGACTAGGGATGCCACCAAAACCGCGATCGAGCTAACCTTCATTATTTTTCTCATCTCTATAAACCCCCTTTGCCTATCCGACGTGGAAAAAAAAGGAATGTTACAGAGGCAGGGTAGGAAAATTTCCACTATTTAGACAAAGGTTATGGAATGGCTAGTCTATCACTTGTATGATGGAAGGAAAGTGGGGAGGAGATTCTATGAAAGCATACAGCTATTTTTGCTCGACACGCATAGAGATGGGGAAGGGAAAAACGAAAGAGCTGCCGGAGCTTTTAAACTCCTTGGGAATAGGGATTTCGATTCTGCTAGTCAGTGACCCTGGCGTTATTCGGGCGGGACTGGTGGCTCCCATTCAATCAGCGTTAGAAGAAGCGGGGTTTCGCGTGACACTGTTTGATGGACTCAGCCAAAATCCCCGGGATACGGAATGTCTGGAGGGAGCGGCTCTATTTCGTGATGTTGCCGCTGATGTAGTGGTAGCAATCGGGGGAGGGAGTGCGATGGATACAGGAAAAACCATCGCGTTGTGCGGACCGAATGGCGGAACACCTGCCGATTATGCAGACGGCCGCCTCTCGTATTCGAACATCGCTCCGATTGTATGTGTACCGACTACGGCAGGTACCGGCTCCGAAGTGACTCGATCAGCTGTCATCACAGAATCGACCACCCATCGAAAAATGACGTTGAAGCACGCCGCCCTCCGTCCTACGTTGGCAGTGCTCGATCCGGTACTGACGTATAGCGTCCCGCCTAGCGTTACTGCGGCTACAGGGGTCGATGCCTTGGTGCACGCAATCGAAGGCTACACCTGCAAAGTAACCAATCCTATCTCACAAGCGCTCGGAGCAAAAGCGATGCAAACGATCGCGGGAGCACTCCCGGCGGTGTATGCCAATGGACAAGACGAGGAGGCACGTCATGCCATGCTGGAGGGCAGTCTGATGGCAGGGCTATGCTTCGGATCTGCCGATGTGGCGGCTGTTCATTGCCTGGCGGAAGCACTGGGTGGACTGTACGATACCCCGCATGGCGTAGCCAACTCCGTATTTTTGCCCTATGTGCTCAAGTTCAACGCGGCAGAGAACAAGCCGATGCACGCCCGTCTGGCCCGTTATATGGGATTTGCCGTCGATGCAGATTCAGACGATCAGGCTATCGACAAACTGATCGGAGGAATTGCCGCCTTGACCGAGAGTCTGAATATCCCCAAGCTCAAAGACCTGCCAGGCATCAAGGAAGAGGATTTCCCGAGGATTGTGGAACTGTCCATGAAAAACGGCTCTACTCCTAGTAACGTCCGTACGATCACGGCTGAGGATTACTTGGCTATCTTGGAGGAAGCGTACCGTTCATAGAATTTACGCACAAAGAAAACAGCCAGTTTGGTCACCGAAAAGGTTGCCGCCACTGGCTTTTCTTTTTTATGATTTCATTTCATGAATAGAAGATATCTTTTCAAACGTTCGCGTAAACGTTTCCAATTCGCTCGGCTCCAAGAAACCGATGAATTGCTGCAATACCTTGCCGTAATTTTCTACATCTCTCTTGAGTACTTCTTTACCACGTTCGGTGATCGATACCAACACATTTCGGCGATCGTTATGGCCGTATTCCCGGGAAACGAAGCCCTCATCGACAAGTCGATTAATCATGGTGGAAATCGTGCTAGGTCGCACTCCCAGTTTTTTAGCCAGACTCGTAATTTTGCATGGCTCTTCAGTGGATATGAGTGAGAGCAAGTAACATTGGGGCCTAGTCAGATCAACACCGTGTTGCTTTTGCATTTCTACTGAAATATCTCGTTGCATTTTATTCATGGCAGCGCGAATACGAAAAGCATACTTAAGCAAATCGTTCATAGCGTATATCACCCTTTACCATTATAACAAATGACTTATGAGTTATTGGGCGGGAAAGTAAAGAAACATGAAAAATATCCGTGATACGCATGGCCACTCCGACAACGAAAATGGCATGGATCGATATGCTTGTGTAACCTCGCTTTGTTCATGCCAAAAAGCATTCTGACCACGCCTTACGTGCGATCAGAATGCTTTTGTTTTTGGGAGAACAATCAGTGACCAGAAGGAACAGAAATGCCAATACGATCAACCAGTGACTGACTTTCTTCATTCAGCCCTTCGATGGACACGTGTTTTCCCAGCTGCTGATATTTGAGAACCACTTTGGAGATTCCGTTGACCGCCGAATGATCCCAGACGTGAGAGCGGCTCAGGTCAATGATGATGTGCTCAGGATCGTCCTGATAGTTGAAATGCTCGACGAAGTGCGTCATCGTCCCAAAAAACAGCTGGCCTGAGATGGAATACTCTTTGGCTCCAGCAGATGACAGGGTAGCACTCGATTTCAAGCGAGACATTTTCCATCCGAAGATGACGGCGCTCATGATGACGCCCGCGATGACTCCTTTCGCCAAATCATGGGTGGCGACGACAATCGCTACGGTAACGATCATAACCAGCGAATCGCTAAATGGCACTTTGCGCAGGTCTTTGAGTGACTGCCAGTCGAATGTGCCGATGGAGACCATCACCATGACGCCGACGAGCGCGGCCATCGGAATCTGCTGTACGATATCGCCCAATACCATGATCAAAAACAGCAGGAAGACACCGGCAACGAGGGTAGACAAGCGGCCGCGCCCGCCGGATTTGACGTTAATGACGGATTGACCGATCATCGCGCATCCAGCCATCCCACCAAAGAAGCCATTGATGAGGTTGGCGATGCCTTGCCCTTTGACCTCGCGATTTTTGTTGCTTCGTGTACCTGTCATTTCATCGATGATCGAAGCTGTCATCAATGATTCGAGAATCCCGACTAGCGCCAGAGGAAATGAATAGGGCAGGATAATCATCAGCGTTTCCAGATTAAAGGGAACAACTGGAATGTGAAACAGAGGCAAGCTGCGCGTAATTTGTCCCATATCTCCCACTGTGCGCAAATCCAGACCGCCAAAGATCGCGATAGCGGTCATCACGATGATGGCTACTAGTGCGGCAGGTACAGCCTTTGTAAAGCGTGGAAGAATGTAAATAATGGCCAGTGTACCGATCACCATGGCGTACATCATCCATGATGCACCTGCGAAGTGCGGAAGTTGCGCCATAAAAATGAGGATTGCCAAAGCATTGACGAATCCGATCACGACCGAATGGGGAACAAAGGTCATGAACCTCCCGATTTTACCTACACCCAAGAGGAATTGAATGACCCCTGTGAGGAGTGTCGCTGCGAGCAGGTACTCCAAACCGTGTTCCTTTACCAAATTGACCATGAGCAGGGCCATCGCTCCTGTCGCTGCCGAAATCATTCCGGGTCTTCCGCCAGCGAAGGCAATCGTCACAGCAATGCAAAAAGAAGCGTACAGTCCGACCATGGGGTCCACACCAGCAATGATCGAGAAGGCTATCGCTTCGGGAATCAGAGCCAGGGCAACCGTCATACCGGCCAATACATCACCACGTACGTTGGAGAACCAATCCATTTTCAGTTGTTGAATGTTCAATTTGTTACCTCACTTTTCGTGGATTTTTGACTTTCCCCTCTCAGAAAAGTCGGGGCCGTTGAGTACAGTTTTTCATTATACAAAAGGAAACGTGGTTTATCTAGAATAAATTCTTGCTAAAGCGCATGCTGGAAAAAAACAATTCATTTACATCGCGAACATCCATTCGTAAAATTGAGTCAAAGAAGGTGACGTCGATGAAAATGAAAAAAAGCATAACTGAGATCCTGGATGGCTTTAGACAGGATGAGCGGTTTCTAGCTAATATCGCACACTGGAGAACGATCCCTGCACGTGAGGCCAAAACGGTTTCATTCCCGAATCAGCTGGACGGACGAATCCGTGAGGCGCTGGAGAAGCGGGGCATTACCTCCTTATATACTCATCAAGAAACATCTTTTCGCCATGTGCGTGAGGGCAAAAACATCGTAGCAGTCACTCCGACGGCTTCGGGAAAAAGCATGTGCTATCACCTGCCGATCATCCAGACCTTGTCGGAAGATTCACAGGCGCGTGCTCTCTATTTGTTTCCGACCAAAGCACTGGCACAAGACCAGAAAAGCGAGCTGCATGAGCTGATTACGGAGATGGGGCTGTCCATCAAATCAGAGACGTACGATGGGGACACGCCAGCCAACATCCGGCAAATGGTTCGCAAGGCAGGGAATATCGTCATTACCAACCCGGACATGCTGCACTCCGCCATTTTGCCTCACCACACCAAGTGGGTCTCCTTTTTCGAGCATCTCAAATACGTTGTCATTGACGAGCTGCATACATATCGCGGCGTGTTCGGCAGCCACGTCGCCAATGTCATTCGCCGATTGAAGCGGATTTGTGCCTTTTACGGCAGTCATCCGCAATTTATTTGCACGTCAGCCACGATCGCCAATCCGAAAGAACTCGCGGAGCTTTTGACAGAAGAACGGATGGAGCTGGTGGACAACAATGGCGCGCCTGCTGGGATCAAGCATTTTCTGTTCTACAACCCTCCGGTGGTCAACCGACAGTTGAACATCAGGCGCAGCGCTACATTGGAGGCGCGCGACATCACGGAGCAGTTTTTAGTCAACGGCATCCAGACCATTTTGTTTGCCCGCAGCCGGGTTCGTGTGGAAATTTTGCTCACGTATTTGCAAGAGCTGATCAAGCGCAAGCTCGGACCCAAGACGATCCAGGGCTATCGCGGCGGGTATTTGCCCAGTCAGCGGCGGGAAATCGAGCGGGGTTTGCGCAACGGTGACATCATGGGTGTCGTCAGCACGAATGCACTGGAACTGGGAGTCGATATCGGACAACTGCAAGCGTGTGTCATTACCGGTTACCCAGGCTCGGTCGCCAGTACGTGGCAGCAGGCGGGACGGGCAGGTAGACGACAAGGGGAGTCAGTCGTGGTCATGGTCGGCAGCTCCACTCCACTCGATCAGTACGTCATTTCGCACCCGGAATACTTTTTTGACCGCAGCCCGGAGACGGCACGCATCAATCCGGACAATCTGATCATTCTCGTCGATCATCTGAAGTGTGCGGCCTACGAGCTGCCGTTTCGCGAGGGGGATCTGTTTGGTCGTGCCCAGATCGTAGAGATTCTGGAGTTTTTGACGGAGGAGCAAGTGCTGCATCACGCCAAAGGTAAATGGTTTTGGATGAACGACTCATTTCCGGCACACAACATCAGTCTGCGGTCGGCTTCACAGGAAAACGTAGTGATCATCGACATCAGCGAACGGGGGAATGAGCGGGTCATCGGGGAAATGGATCGATTCAGTTCGATGACGCTATTGCACGATGAAGCCATCTACTTGCATCAAGGGACGCAGTATCAGGTAGAAAAGCTAGATTACGAGGAAAAGAAGGCGTACGTCCGGGAAGTCTCCGTCGACTACTACACCGATGCCAATCTGGCCGTTCAGCTGAAGGTGCTGGAGCAGGATCAGTACCGCCGTGATGGACAGAGTGCCTTTGCATACGGGGAAGTGTCGGTCCACGCGATGGCGACCATATTTAAGAAAATCAAGTTCGAGACGCATGAAAATATCGGATCAGGTCCGATTCATTTGCCAGAGGAAGAGCTGCATACGAATGCCGCGTGGATTGCTTTTTCGGATGCGCTGCTGGAGGAAATCGGCACGGAGGATGTAGAGCGCGGTCTGGTCGGTCTGGCTCATGTGCTCCAGCACGTGGCGCCGCTGTTCGTCATGTGCGACCCGATGGATTTGCACGTCATTCCACAGCGCAAGGCAGTGCATTCCCAAGAGCCGACGATCTTTTTGTACGACCGCTATCCAGGAGGCATCGGTCTCTCTGAACAGGTGTACAAAGAAATGGAGACCATTCTCACCCAGGCGGAGCGGATGATTACGTCATGTCCGTGCGAGTCAGGCTGTCCGTCATGTGTCGGAGCAACGGATGACGGCACCAAGGAGCTGGCGATGACGCTATTGCGGGTCGCCCAAGGAGGAAGTGCGTATGTCTCTTAAATCCAAGCTGCAACGGATGAAGGGACATCTCGTCAAGGAAACGGACAAGAGCCAAGAACTGGCGCAGGAGTCATCGGAGAGGGAAGCTGCGAATGTAGCTACGAACGCAAATGGACCCACAGATGAAGTCGTTCAACCCGACATCCCTTTTGCAGACAGGTGGCAGAGCATGCAGGCCACTCCATTCATTTGGGAAGACGAGCACGTCATGATCCGAGAAGTCCGCTATCCGCTCCGTCAACAGCATGGTGCGTACGCCTTTTCCCAGCTGCACGACACGATCGCTGCTTGGGGGGCGTCCGGCAGGCAGCATCCGTTGTCAGCGGCAGGGAGGCGGCCGGAGGACTTGCTGTTTTTTGACACGGAGACGACCGGCTTGTCCGGGGGAGCTGGCAACACGGTCTTTCTCTTGGGCTACAGTCGCGTCGAAGGGGAGGAAGTGGTCGTTCGTCAGCACTTTTTGCCGGCCCCTCACGCGGAAGTGACGCTGTACCATTCTTTTTTGGAGCAAGCGAAGCAGTCGTCTCACCTGGTTACTTTTAATGGCAAGTCGTTTGACTGGCCGCAGGTGCGGACCCGGCATACGCTGATCCGGGATCAGGTACAGGCGTTGCCGACGTTTGGCCATCTGGATTTGCTGCACGGAGCGAGAAGATTGTGGAAAGACGAGCTGGAGTCTTGCCGTCTGGCGATCATCGAGCAGGAAAAGCTGGCTGTCTATCGGGAAGACGATTTGCCAGGGTATTTGGCGCCTGTCCGCTATTTCGATTTCCTCCATTCGAAGGACCCGGACGTGATCGAAGGCGTGCTGCGACACAATGAAACCGACGTGCTGTCGCTGATCACTCTCTACATTCACGTATCCCGCCTATTGCTTGCGCATGAGCGAGAAGTGGTGTCCCAGGAAGAACGATATGAAATCGCGAGGTGGTACGAAGCGCTCGGGGATGGAGAAACGGCGATGCAGGCGTACCAGACGGTTGCCCGCAGCGACCATCCGTGGAACATCCGGGCCAAGCTGGCGGTCGGACATCTGTACAAAAAACAGAAGGACTGGCCGAGCGCACTGCAGATCTGGGAATCGTGCATGAAGTCAACCGGCTATGTCCCGGAAGAGGTCTATATCGAAGCGGCAAAGCTATGTGAGCACCAACTCAAAGACTGGGAAAAGGCTCTGCGTTACACCCGTTATGCTTACGAGCAATGGAAGAAGCGGGGGAGCTTGCTCCGCAATCGGTCAAAGGCAGAAGCACTTGCCTATCAAAAACGAATAGAGCGTCTGGAAGCGAAGGAAGATAGGCGCGGAATGATCTAAAAAAGGAGCTGGAATGAATCAGCTCCTTTTTGGTTTTAAACAAGATACTTCGCTCGGTACTCTTCTGCCAGCATCGACATGAGAATGGAGTCGTGATAAGCGTGGTTGTAGTAGAGGGCTTGGCGCTGCACACCTTCCCGCTGAAAGCCGAGCTTCTCATAGGTATGGATCGCCCGTTCGTTGTAGGCGAAGACATTGAGCTCGATTCGATGCAGATTGAGAATGCCGAATCCGTAATCCAGCATGAGGCGGATTGCTTCACTGCCAAAGCCCTTCCCTTGATTTTCATGCTGATCGATGGAGATGCGGAGAAAGGCGTTTCGGTTGAAGGTGTCAATAGCGCCGATCTGGATATCTCCGATCACCCGGTCGTTGTCCCGTTGCGCGATGAGCAGCAGCACACTGGAGGAATCTTGAGACTTGCTCTCGATGTATTGCTGGATTTGCTCACGAGAGTAATGCTTTTGCGTACCTGTCAGTCGACGTCCCTCCCGGCTGTATAAAGAACGGAAATACCAATCCGTATCATCCAAACCAATTGGGCGCAAGTAGACTCGTTCTCCTTCGAGAAAACGTACTGGGTTTTGAGCTTGTTCTTCCGTGGGCATATCAAGCCTCTCCCTGTTAGTTTTTTCAATAATATAACGAAAACGTGCATATTTGGATATGTATAGTTTGGTCATAATGAAAATCGGCATAGTTATGGTAGGCGATTATCGGAGGATGCGTCCTGTTGAATCTCGGAGGAGGGGCTCACAGTTAAGAAGGAAAGGGCGTAGGTAGCTACCTTATTTTGCTCTCTTGGATGTTACTCGTCTATGCGGGTGAATACTCCCATGCATATACACATATAGTCATCCAAATTTAACAAGAAAGAGGGCGACAGCATGTATTATCCAAGTTCAAATTGGTCGTCATCCCAATCCTCAGCTTACAACCAATCCGCTTACTATCCATCCTCGTATTCTCCGGCACAAAGGCCAGGGTTTCCCCCACCAGAATCGGGTCAGGGTTTTCGGAGAGATCGTAGACGGCGGTGTCCAGACCATTGTAGGCACTGTCCACCTCAGTGCTGTCGACGCCGCAGATATTAGTGCGGTCTGGAATTTATAGAAGGTCATTTTTTGAAAGCCAATCACCCATGGGCGCAACACCTCATGGGTGATTGGCTTTTTCTGTAAATGGAAAATTAGGGTAGATATATAAGTCGTGACGATATATATTATATGTATCGAAACGACCTATATAAAGAAGGGTGGAGGCACGGGTTTGTACGAATTGTTTGTTTTGGGAGAGCTGATGACAGGCGACAAGCATGGCTACATGCTACAGGATGTTCTGAAAAATTCAGTCGGGCTCGTACGAAAAATCAGCTCAGGAACCCTGTATCCACTTCTCTCCCGGATGACGGATGCTGGCTGGATTCATTTGCGGATGGAAGAGGAAACAAAGGGAGGACGAACGAGGAAAATATACGGAATCACGGAAGCGGGTCATGAGAAATTCCACGAGCTGATGGGAGCGCCGCTGGAGTCGGACGCGGGGGCTGAGACAGAGCTCACTTTCCGGTTCAAAATGGTGTACTTTCAATATGTCGCAAAAGAAGTGCGGCTTGCCTGCCTTGAGCAGTATTTGCAGATTGCGGAGAAGAACTACCGGTACGTGTCCGATTTCGAGGCGTACCTTATATCGAGCAAGCCTGAGCCGGAAAAGCAGCGCGTTCAGCTCCTGCGGGTGTTCGATCATCGAAAGCGATTGGGCGAGGTCGACATGCAGTGGATTCGGGAAGAGATCAAGCGGGTGCAGACTCGGGAAGAGTAACATTGGACCGCAGGGCATGCAGCGAATGGCACCTTAGGGAGGGGAAAGCGCATGGATCGTCTATGGACGAAGTCTTTCATTCAAATGATGCTAGGGATGCTCATTTTATTTACGGGATTTTATTTGCTGCTGCCCACGTTGCCGCTGTTTATCAAGCAAATGGGCGGAAGTGAGGCGCAGGTCGGATTGGCCGCAGGCGTATTTACATTGACTGCGGTAGTGTTTCGGCCGTTCGTCGGAGGGCTGCTCGATCGCTACGGCAGGCGACCCTTCATGATCTGGGGACTTGTTTTCTTTACCTTGTCGATGTACCTGTACGACTGGATTGGCGGCATTGCGATACTGCTGGCTCTCCGCGTCCTGCACGGAGCCAGTTGGGCGTTTTCCACGACGGCCGTCAGCACTTCGGTAACGGATATCATTCCGACTTCGCGTCGTGGAGAAGGCATGGGCTGGTTTGGTATGGCGATGACGGTGGCAATGGCGATTGGACCGATGCTAGGAATCTGGGTCATCCAGAACGGTTCGTTTCACAGTTTGTTTCTGCTTGCGACGGTTTTGTCGGTAGTAGCATTCTTGCTGGTGCTTACGACAAAAATCCCGTTTTTGCCAAAGGCGGAGACGAAAAAAATAGTGATTTTCGAGAAATCGGTACTGCCCGTTACTTCTTCGCTCTTCTTTCTAGCTGTGGCGTACGGAGGTATCACAACTTTCCTGCCGCTATTCGCAGAGTCGATCAAGATCAACCCGGGCACATTTTTCCTCGTATACGCGTTGGCCCTCACTCTGGCAAGGCCTTTCGCTGGCAAGCTCTCGGACCGGCTCGGTGAGGCGAATGTGATCGTTCCGTCATTACTGCTCACAGTTGTGTCTCTGGTTGTACTGAGCTTCGCGAGCGGGCTGGGTGGCATCATCTTTGCCGCGCTGTTGTACGGGATTGGTTTCGGTTCCGCACAGCCAGCCCTCCAAGCCGCCAATCTGCGATTAGCTCATCCAGAAAAGAGAGGAGTCGCGACAGCTTCGTTTATGACGGCGTTCGATCTCGGTATCGGCTTGGGCTCGATCGCTCTCGGCTGGGTATCTCAGTATACGGGCTACGAAATCTTATTCGCGGTTTGCGCGGGATCCGTGGCGTTATCTGCTGTGGTATTCGTGGTATTTGCGAGAAGGAAATTGTCCGGTAGCAAGGGGAGGACGGTAGCAGGGTAGATACGCAATAACGATGCTTCGAAACGAATGGAGCAAACAGCTCGTATATAAGATATACGCTGGAAACAGCAAAGGAGCGAATCACACTGATGAAGATAATATCCGTGCTATTGGTAGCCGTTTTTTTTCTGGTTGCCTGCGGAAAGGATGAGCAGTCAGGAACGGATAGAAAACAGTCGGCATTTCCAGAGCCGACGAAGCCCTATCGTTCCGAGCAGGCCATCAAAAATGGAGATGTCGTCAACCTGCACAGTACCATTTCCAATTGGGAAAGATGGGAGCAGTTCACAAAGAACGTCGACCAACAGAAAGCAGACCAAGTACGTATCACGAGCTATACGGTAGAAGGCGATCCTATTTTCGAAGAATTGGTATATGATGGAAAAATAGTGGGGTATGCCTATGACGACTCGATGGACAAGTTTGGCGGTAACAAGAAAGGCCGCCAAGTCACCAAGTGCGAAGGGATAGAGGAAAAACAAGAGAAGGATGGTCAAATCGGGTATCTGTTAAAGGGATGCGGCAAAGAATTCGGGCAGTATTTTGAACTGGCGAACAAGAAATAAAAGAAGCGAGGGAAGCAAATGAATGTTCCGGACAAAGCATTCTTCCACCTGAAACAACTGCGAATAGCCCAAGCGCAAGCTGGCGAGCCATACCATGAATTTTTACGCGTGCCCTCGATGAGCGCGGGGATATACCAGCTAGCGGCAGGAGCGGTAGATCGCCAGCAGCCTCATACAGAAGACGAGCTCTATTTGGTCACGGCGGGTCGTGGTGTCGTGAGCGTAGGGGAAGTAGATCAGCCTGTCGAGCCTGGTTCCCTGGTCTTTGTGGCTGCACACGTTCCCCATCGCTTTCATTCAATGACCGAAGATTTGACCGTACTGGTGCTGTTTTCACCGGCTGAATATTCAGCGAAAGACAGCGCAGAGTAGAGCCTCCTGACGCCTTCCTCGATCTCCTCCTCAGAGACGTTTCCGTACCCGACAATCAGCTTGTCGGTGTGTCTGCCTGGACAAATCGCATGATCCTCTACAGGGTAGACGCGAACGCCAGCGTCATTCAGTTTATCCAGCAGCTCAGGAGTAAAGTGGATCCCTGCAAAGGACACCACATGTGCAATCCGGCAGAAGCTCCTAGAATACGAAAGCCCCCTGTCTCGGAAAAGGTTCGTTCCAGTGCATCGCAGAGCGTCTGTCTGCGTTTTCGGTACAGCTTTTTCACCCGATTGATGTACTTTTCCAAATGTCCTTCCTCGATGAACATTGCGAGGGCGAGCTGATCGAGGGTAGAAGTGTGCCCGGTTATGCTTGATGTGCTTTACTCGCCCTCACGTTTTTAAAAGATGAGGGACGGTAGACAGGGAAGATGATACCAAGCGCGATCGCTACCACCAAACCACCTATCCACGTAACTGAATCCAGAGATACCCCGTTGACTACGATGCCTCCGATCCCGGCACCGGCTGCCATGGAGAGCTGCATGACCGAACTGTTGAGGCTCAGCATGATGCCGGAAGATTCCGGAGCCATTGTGACTAAGTGATACTGCTGAGTAGGACCGGAAGACCAAGCGGCGAACGACCAGAGGATTAACAAAGGAAACACGAAGACGGTAGAGTGAGCCGCCAAGCTTAACAGGAACAGCGTTACGATATGCAAGGTCATGCCAGACATCAGCGTACGATAAACGCCCCAGCGATCGGTACTGTATCCACCCAGTTTTGAACCGATCAGGCTGGCGATACCGAATGCTAGCAATGCAGCATTTAACGTGCTTTCATTCATTCCAGCGACCGTCAACAGGTAAGGGGCGATATAAGTATAGGCAAGGGAATATCCACCCAACCAAAAAAAGCTGACGAGCAGGGACAGGACAATCTTGGGTTGTTTGAGCAGGGCTACTTGTTGGCGTAACGGAATCGGGGCGTCACCCTCTGTTTGGGGAATGGTGAGGAAAATAACCAGCATCGCCAATAACCCCAGAGCACCGATCCCGCCGAAGACGATTTTCCAGTCGTAGGCAGCGGCAATCATCCTTCCGACAGGAACACCCACGATGAGAGAGGCAGTAAAGCCCATCACAACCGTAGCGATAGCACTGCCCTGCTTGCCTGGTGGCGCAATTTTAGCAGCAACCGTCAGAGCCGTGACCACGACGACACCAGCACCGAGAGCCATCAGAATACGAGCGGCAATGAACAATTCGTATCCGGGCAGGGCGTAAGCCAAGACGTTTGCGATAACAAAGAGTCCAAGTGCGAAAAGGAGTAGCTTTCGGCGTTCCCACCGGGCTGAGAGTGCAATCAATACGGGTGTACCGAGTGCGTACACGAGAGAGAATACGGTGATCAACTGACCTGCAGCGACTACAGAAATAGCCAAACTGGCCGAAATCTTGTCCAGAATCCCCGCGATAATATATTCGGATGTTCCAACCAAAAAACTGATCAGGGCAAGAATATAAATCTTCCATACTTTTGACATGGATGTCTACCTCTTTTCTTGCGTTATTTTATGTTTCTAGAAATATAGAAATAAAAACGAAACGTCGACAGGATGATCAAGATGAGGGAAAAAGAGCCTGTTTTTATGTTTCTAGATATATAGAAATATAACCGAAAAATTAATCAAGCATATAGGGAGCGAATTTTTTTACTGTGTCGACATGCAGGCTGTAGTAGATATAGGTCCCCTTTTTTTGGGAGACGAGCAGACCACTATCCGCTAACTGTTTTAAGTGATGAGATAGCGTAGACAGAGCTACGGACTCCAATCGGCTCTCCAGATCTGCTGGACACAGATTGCTTTCCTTCGTCAAAATCTGGACAATCCGGTAGCGAGTCTGCTCTCCTAGGGCCCTGTGTACCTTTATCGCTTGATTCGTTTCCATGCTGACATCACCCATTGTAAGCATCCCTTCGTCGAATTCATTTCTTATTTCTATTATTTTCGAAATAACAATAACACGATGAAAAGCGAAAGTAAATACCGTAGAAGCATGCAAAAGCAATTCTAACGTTTTGAAAATTCGTGTAGCTTTTTCTCTCATATAACCGTCTCTATATGTATGAAATTGACGGATCTGCGGCTAGAAGAATCGTCTATGGAGGTAGGGAATCGAATGAATACGGCAAAGGAGTACAAGCGGTGGCTGATGACCATCTGTGCCTGCTTGCTGCTGGTGGCGGCAATGCCAGGAGGATGGGCGACCATAGCCCGAGCGGAGGCGGCCATACAGTTAGGCGTCACTGCGGGTGTAGGTGGCGAATACAAGGAAACAGGCATGGTCCCCGTACAAGTAACGGTGACAAACAATGGACCTGATGTCGAAGGAGACATCGCAGTCGCGACAGGAGACAGGGGAAACAATACGTTTTCTGTATCGTATTATCAGCCCATTTCCATCGCGAAAGGGGCGACGAAGCAGATTACCATCACCGTGCCTGGATCTGAGGTTCGTCCTGATTCCTATGTGGCGCTGATGAAGAATGACGAGATCCTGGTCAAAGCACCAGTTGGTGGCAGACGCTACAACAGCGATACGCTGTTGATAGGTGTACTGGCAGAGGATCCGGATACCGCAAATTTTCTGGGAGTGCTGCCAAAGGCGTCCTTCTCGAATGAGGTCAAAGTCCTTCCGATGAAGCCGGATCAGGTACCGACGGCAGGTGCCCAGCTGCGCATGATCGATCTGCTTGTGCTGAACAACTTTGCGCTGGATACGTTGAATGCCCAACAAATTCAGGCGATTCGCGATTGGACTAAATCTGGCGGGATGCTAATCATGGCAGGTGGCGCTCAGTATAAAAAAACGGCAGATGTCCTGGCTGATCTCTCGCCAGTCGAGGTCAGCGGTGAGACTCAGGTGCAATCACTGGCAAGCTTGGCGATCGACAAAAACAAAGCGGTAGAGTTGAATGCTCCTTTTACGATTAGCACCGGTAAAGTGAAAGCCGGGAAAGCGTGGTACATAGAAGGCAACCAGCCGTTGTTCGCATCTCGGACAGTCGGCGAAGGGAAAGTTTTGTATGTAGCCTATGACCTGGCAGCTGAGCCGCTCGCCAGCTGGACAGGAAACAGCAAGCTCTGGGCAGATACACTGATCAAATCATTTGGTTCCACGCTGGATCGCAATCGTGATTCGCTCACGGATAGCATCTGGCCGCTCAGTGAAGCGGCGGATCGGATTCCGGCCTTAAAAATCCCGGAGGTTGGCTGGTTTGCTCTCTTTTTTGGGATCTATGCGCTGATTGCAGGCCCCATCCTTTTTTACCTTCTGCGATACAAGCGCAAACAGAGCTACATGTGGGCGATCGTTCCCGTTTTATCTGTTGTGACTGGTGTCGGAATCTTTTCCTTTGGTGCGATGCAGCGTGGAATGGGCGTGTTGGTCCATCAGACAGGTTATGTGGAAATGTCGGGAGACGGTCAGGCCAAAGCGAAAGGGGTAACAGCCTTCTTCGTGCCGACTAGCGGTGATTACAAAGTGACAATCGCAGGTCAGGGCTTGTCCCAGCCGATCATTGAGAGTCGTCGATTCGATGAGATCCCGAGAATCTGGGCGTCCCTGCAGCCGGATCATACGGATATTCAGTTCCGTGACGTTGAATTTTGGTCCATGCGCAAGGTGGCTACAGAACAGACGGTTACCGATGCCGGGACGTTTGTCTCTGACTTGTCCTACGCCGATGGGGCTTTGACAGGCACGGTCACAAACAAAAGCAAATATGCACTCAAAAGTGTAAAAGTCGTATCAGGGATGCAGGTGCAAGAGTTCCCGGAAATGGCACCAGGGGATACTGTGCAAGTAAAGCTGTCTTTCCAGCCAGATTCCCAGATGCAGTCGAGAAAAGGGCAAAATCAGCGTCTGTCTGGCCTGCTCGTGCCTAATCATGCATCGGCTAATCCCTATGAAAATACACGCGAGCAAGTCATGGCGCAAATAGTCGAATTCAGACGAGGTGGATCATCCCAAGCGGCACAGGTGATGATTGCAGGCTGGGCGAACGAGCCGATCGTGGACGCATCCATAAAAGGAGAAACGATTCATCCGGACAGCCTCTCGCTGGTTACCTCTCCTTTACAGATCAAGCCTGCCAAGGACGGTCGCGTATATTACCCGGCAGGGACCTTTGACGTCACCATGGCGGGAAGCTCTGTTTCAGTTGATGACCTGGGGGATGGTTTCATGATGCCAGCTGGAGACATCAGCTTTGACGTCAACCTGAACCAGGATGGGCAAAAGCTGCAAATTTCCAATCTGTATCTCTACACCTGGTCGGATGACAACACACCATTTGACAAACAGGTTTACAACTGGAAGACAAAAGCGTTTGAGCCTTATGACAAAGCTTTTGTTAATAACAAGATGACGGGAGACAAGGCAGCAGCGTACATTTCCGGGGATAGCGTAGTGCGGCTGAAATTTTCTCACCAGTTTCCAGATCATCGCCACATCGGCATTCCTAGCGTCAGTGTGGAAGGGAAGGTGACCAATCCGTGATCCAAATACAAAACCTGCGAAAACGATACGGAAAAATGGAGGCGCTCAAAGGGCTGACCCTCGAAATCGATAAGGGGACGGTTTTTGGCTTCGTCGGCCCAAATGGCGCGGGTAAATCAACGACTATGTCCATTCTGGCGACCTTGCTGGAACCGACGAGCGGAAAAGCGTACGTGGGTGGCTTTGAAGTCACGCAGCATCCCAAGGAAGTGCGCAAGCTAATCGGTTACATGCCTGACTTTTTCGGTGTGTACGACAATCTGACAGCGGAAGAATATCTCGATTTTTACGGGGCCAACTACGACATCCCCCTTGCCGAACGCAAGCAGATCATTCCGCAGCTGCTTGAGCTGGTGAATCTGAGCCACAAGCGGGAGGCTTATGTCGATTCACTCTCGCGCGGGATGAAGCAGCGGCTGGGTCTCGCCCGTTCCCTGATACACAACCCGGAAGTGTTGATCCTGGATGAACCGGCATCCGGCTTGGACCCGAGGGCGCGGATCGAGCTGCGGGAGATTTTAAAAGAGCTGAGAGACATGGGCAAGACGATCATCATCAGCTCGCACATCCTGCCGGAGCTGGCGGAAATGTGTGATGTCATCGGCATTATTGAAGAAGGTAATCCGGTCGCATTTGGCCGAGTCGATGAAATCTACGCGAAAATGCAGGAAAAGCGTGTGCTTCGCATTCGCTTGCTGGATCGGGTGGAGGAAGCGATGACGCGTTTGCGTGAAATGCCCGTGGTCTCTGGTGTATCCCGTGAAGGGAACTGGGTGGTTGCAGGTTTTGCCGGAAATGACGAACAGCAGGTCCAACTGCTCCACGAGTTGACCGCAGCGGGCTTTCCCGTGGCGGCATTCAACGAGGCGGAAGGCAATCTGGAAGAAATCTTTTTGGAAATTACCAAGGGGGTGGGCTCATGAACGTCTTGAGGCGGTTGCGCAACCCGGTCTTGTTCAACGAATGGAAGATGCGCATGCGGACTCAGCGTTCGCCGTGGATCATCTTTCTCTATCTGTTGGTGTTAGGCGGTATTACGCTTCTTTATATCTTTTTGATGACGAACGGCGGGAGCTACTACAATCCAAACGAGACCCGGGAGCTGTTCATGATGCTGTCCATCCTTCAGCTCGGCATGATTTGCTTTGTCGTTCCCGGACTCACTGCTGGCGTCATTTCAGGCGAGCGGGAACGACAGACGCTCAGTATTCTGCTCACCACCAACGTCAGTGCAACCCGATTGATTGTGGGCAAATGGCTGTCGTCTCTCAGTTTCATGATCTTTCTCGTATTCGCGACTGTGCCGTTGTACGCCATCGTCTTTTTGTACGGAGGGATTTCTCCTGCTCAGCTGATTCAGGTATTCGGCTTTTACGTCATGACGATGTTCGGGGTAGGTAGCATTGGTGTCCTGCTCTCTACGCTGATCAAACGGACGGGGATCGCGACAGTCGTCAGTTATGCCGTCGTCTTCGGTTTTTCGATCGGCTCCAGCGTGTTGGCAGAGATCATTCGCGAATTGATTCGTTATCAGCGGCGGAATCTGAACTATCCGTCTGGTCCGATGCCTGTCTGGCCTGATCTCTTGCACAGCATCAACCCTCTGTTTGCGATGCTGAACATTTTTGATGAAGGACCCGTACAGGACTTGCGCCGCACGGCCAACCCTGCGAGCTTCCTATGGAGCGTCGATCCATTCTGGTACTACGTCCTCTTCTTTGCTTTGGCGACCGTGGTCTGCTTGATACTGGCGATCTACTTTATTCAGCCCGTACGGCCGCGTCTGCGCAGAGCAGCAGAGGAGCAATAAGCCATGTTTACCCCAAAATCAAACGACGAGCTGCAAACGCTGTTGGAGCCGATCCGCAAGAAGCTGGGCTGGCGTTCCTGGGTGCGGCAACTGTCTGCGTACGGTTTGTGGGGAGTGGGGGGAAGCGTACTGCTTCTCCTCGTTGCCCGTTTCTGGCCGATTCCGTACTACTCTTGGATCGCTGTAGTAATGATCCTCACAGCAGTTCTCGCTGGATCGCTGAGTGTTCTCGGCAAAAAGCCTACCCCATTGGACGGTGCGCGGGTAGCAGATGCAAACGGCTTGGCGCAGCGTGTGGTCACGGCTTGGGAGAATCGGGGCAACGACTCGATGATTGCCGGGATGCAGCGAGAGGATGCGCTGCGGCATCTGCGACGTACTCTGCCGCAAGCCGTAGAAAGCGTCCATGTGTGGAAGGACGCACAAAAGCAATTGTATACAGCAGGCAGTTTGCTCGTGTTGGTCGCCATGCTCATGCTCTGGCCAAATCCTCAGGATCTACGCCTGGTGCAGATAGCAGAGGAGAAGAAGGCTCTTGCCCAAGTAGCCAAAGAGCTCGATGCGGTCAAGGAAGAAGCAAAAACGAATGCCGCAATGAGTGAGGCTCAGAAAAAGCAGCTGGAACAGATGCTGGAGCAGGCGAAAAAGGCGTTGGCCAATGCGAAAGATCCTGCAGAACGTCTCAATGCTTTACGTGCAGCAGAAAAGCAGCTGGGGAAATGGAAAGAAATGGAGCAGAAAAAACAAGCAGCACTTCAGCAGCTGCAGCAAAATCTCGGGAGTCAACAAGCCACGAACGCGTTGGCTGTTGCGATGAAATCAGGGCAAATGAAGGAGCTGGAGGCAGCGCTGCGCGAGGCTGCCAAGCAGTTCGAAAAGATGTCCCAGAGCGAACGTGACGCCATCGCAAAAGAGCTGGAGAAAGCCGCCGAACAACTGCGTAAGGAAGCAGAGAACGCTTCGTCAAAAGAACTGGAGCAAATCGCCAGCCAAATGGCGCAAGCGGCTCAGCAGCTGGCACAAGGTCAGGTGCCACAAGCGATGACGGCGTTGGATGCTAGTCTCAAGCAAGCGCTGGCAGGTGCCCGGCAGTCAGGCCAAGCCATGCTGGCAGCCGCCAGTGCAGCTTCTTCTTTACAGCAGTCCCAGATGACGCTGGCAAGTGCCGGCAGTGCCAGTGCAGGTGCTGCAACGGGTACAGACACAGGTACAGCAGGCGCCGGTCAGGCGGTACCGGCTTCAGGTAATCCTGCCGGGAATGGCACGAACCCACCTTCTTCGGGAACAGCTGCGAATGGAAATCCCGGCTCGGGGACGGCCAATCAGCCAGGAAACGGCAATGGTGGCTCAGGATCAGGAAGTGGCTCAGGATCAGGAAATGGTTCAGGGTCCGGTTCAGGCAGTGGTTCCGGTTCGGGGAGCGGAAAAGGTAGCGGTGCCGGTCTGGGGACAGGGTCACACGAGCTTGTCACTGTCCCATCGGTGAGAATTGGCGGGGAAAACGGTCCTACTGATACCGTAGGTGGACCACTCGGGGCTGGTCCATCCCAATCGCGGCAGAGTGGAAATACGCAAGTGTCATCAGGCGGTACCTTGCCCTACGAGGAAGTTTACGGGCAATATGAGCAATTTGCCCGCGAAAGCATGGAAAAAGGGAACATTCCCGGTGACTATCAGGAAGTCGTCAAGCAGTATTTCAGCAATATCGAACCATAAAGAAAAGAGTTTACGAGAAAAGGGGGAGCGAGCGATGGCGCAACAAACGTTGGAAGATTGTCTGCATCGGGTAGAACTCGTCAGACAGGAAATCGGAAAAGCACTGGTAGGACAAAAAGACGTAGTAGAGCAGCTGCTCTGGGCAGTCTTTGCCGGGGGACAGGCGCTCGTGGAAGGTGTGCCTGGTCTGGGGAAAACGCTGTTGGTGCGGACCTTGTCTCAAGCATTCGAGATTTCCTTTCAACGCATCCAGTTTACACCGGACTTGATGCCAACAGATATCACGGGGACGAACATCCTGCGTGTGGACGAAAAGGGCCAGCAAGCGTTCAGCTTTCAACCGGGACCGATCTTTGCCCATGTGGTCTTGGCCGATGAGATCAACCGGGCGACACCGAAGACACAGAGCGCCTTGTTAGAAGCCATGCAGGAGCGGACGGTTTCCGCTGGGGGCGTGACCCGTTCCTTGCCAGACCCCTTCTTCGTCTTGGCGACACAAAATCCGTTGGAGCAGGAAGGCACGTATCCGTTGCCAGAGGCGCAAATGGACCGCTTCTTGCTCAAAATCGATGTCCCGTATCCGACAGAAGAAGAGCTGAAGGCGATTGTGCGCCAGACGACAACAGGACACTCAGCCCTTGTCGAGAAAGTGGCGTCAGCGGATCAAATCGCAGAAATCCAACAGGCAGCACGGGAGATCCTGGTCGCAGATCCTGTGCTGGACTACGCCGTCAAGCTGCTGCTCGCGACCCATCCGGGGGAGCAATCGGTAGAGTCCGTCAACCAATATGTGCGCAACGGGGCTGGGCCTCGTGGTGTTCAGGCCATGGTCTCGCTGGCCAAAGTGCGTGCGCTGCTGTCCGGTCGCTACAATCTGGCGTATGAGGATGTCGGAGCAGTCGCATTGCCAGCGCTTCGTCATCGGATTTTCCTCAATTTCGAAGGAGAGGCAAACGGCATCCGTCCCGATCAAATCGTCCGTGATATCTTGGACGGAATGGGGATGCAGCAGGCATGAGTGGTCACTTGTTGGACCCGAGCTGGCTCGCGAGGCTGGAGCGCATGCAGATGGCAAGCAAGCGGGCGGCGAGCGGGAGTCAGGTCGGACTGCGGCGAGCCAAGCAGCTGGGTAGCTCGATGGAATTTGCCGATTATCGCTCGTACGTGCCAGGAGACGATTTGCGGCAGCTGGACTGGAACGCCTACGCACGCTCGGGCAAGCTCTTTCTGAAAAAGTATTTGGACGAGACGCAGTTGCATGTGAGTCTGTACATCGACTGCAGCCGCTCGATGAGTCATGGACAATCGGGGAAAATGGAGCGTGCTGTCCAATTGGCAGCAGCGTTCGGTTATCTTTCCCTCTGTCATTTGGATCACGTTTCGGTTTACGCCTTTGATCGGCAGCTGGTGTCGTCGGTACGCGGACTGCAAGGAAAAAGGCAAGCGCCCCGCCTATTGGAGTATTTGGCAGGACTTTCGCCGGGCGAGGCAGGCGATCTGAATCAGGCGCTGCGGTCACCGGGTGCTGTCAGTGGCAAGGCAGGCATTTCCATCGTCTTGTCTGACTTTTTGTTTGAGACCGGCTACGACAAAGGCATCGCCTTTCTGCAAGCAGCCAGACAAGACGTCATTATGGTGCAGGTGCTGGCGAGAGAAGAGCTCGATCCGAAGTATCAAGGGGAGCTGCGTCTCATTGACTCGGAGACACAGCAGGCCAGAGAAGTCTCATTGACCGGGCAACTGCTGGAGGAGTATCGCAAAAGTGTACGGCAATATCAGCAGGATCTGACATCCTTTGCTTACGGAAGGGGCATTTCCTTTCTGGGGATCGAGGCGGAGCAATCCGTTGAATCTATTGTCTTTCAAGTATTTCGCCAAGCCGGCATCGTTCGCTAGAGAGGAGAGGATACACCATGCAGTGGATGGCACTTGGCAACCTGTGGTTCGCACTCATCGTCCCGGCGATCGTCGTCCTCTATCTACTCAAGCGAAAGGTCGAGGACCGAGTCGTGCCGAGCACATTGTTGTGGCAACGCACGCTGCAAAACTGGGAAGCGGTGAGACCGTGGGAAAAGCTGCGGCGCAATCTGCTCCTGTTTTTGCAGCTGTTAGCAGCCGTATTGCTGGTTCTGGCATTGCTTAGACCGGCTGTTTCCACCGACGGCGTTACGACGGATCATACCGTACTGGTCATCGAAAATACAGGCAGCATGCAGACACGAGAAGGGGAGCAGACGAGACTGGAGAAAGCCACGGCCACAGCCGCAGGATTGGTGGAGAAACTGGGCAACGGGCAAACAGTTACCTTGATCGAAGCTGGCAGGGAGCCGAAAGTATGGCTTTCCAAAAGCTCAGATCAGCAACAGCTCTTGAATGCCATCAAGCAGTTTGCCCCTTCGTACGGCAGTGCAGATACGGGGGCAGCCCTTTCCTTGGCGGGAGCGATAGCGGCGAACGAGACAGGCAGTGGAGTCATCTGGATGGGCGATGGCGCAGATGATCGCTCCGTCGAGCTCAACGCCGCTGCGTATCCCGATCACTTTCGCTTCATGCAAATGGGACGGACGCGAGAAAATACAGCGATTGGCGCGTTCGTGACGCAGACCGGGAAAAAGGGCGTAAACGGACTCGTCCGAATCGACAATCATGGCAGCCAAGTGGCAAAAGGGAATGTGACAATCTACGACCGGGATGAGCAGCTTCTCGAAACGGATTCCTTTTCTGTGGAACCAGGTACATCTCGCACCATTACGTGGGATCATTTGACGGACGCTCCAGTCTATCACGCTGTCATCGAGTCGCAGCAGGATGGACTCTCCAGTGACAACGAGGCGTGGAGCGTGCCTTTTACGACAGGAGTGGGTAAAGCAGCACTCGTCTCGCCCGCGGGCAATCGTTTTCTGCACCAAGCCCTGCAGACGGTTGGCAGCATGGAAGTGGAGAGCATGCAGCAAGTGCCTGAGAAAAAAGGCGAAGCGCGGGATGTATGGGTGTTTGATGGCGTCGTACCTGATCGCCTGCCTGATGGAAATGTCCTGCTGATTGCGCCAGAGCGTGCCGTGGACTGGCTCCCGTACGAAGGAAAACGAGAGTTGGATGATCAGCCAAAGGCCTTACCCACAGACGATTCCTTGCTCCGCTATGTGGACTGGCGTGATGTGCATGTAGCGCAGTCAGCAGTCTTAGGAGATATGCTGGGAATGAAGACATTGGTCCAAGCAGGATCTACAGACCTTGTCCGAGCGGGGACCATCGACGGGAGACGTGTGGTGATCGTCGGGTTTGACCTGCACGATTCCGATTTGCCGCTGCGCCCGGCCTTCCCCATCTTCATGCAAAATGTCATAACGTGGCTCGCACCTGCACAGGCGGCTCCGATCGGTCCTGCCTATCCCGGAGAGGTGCTTTCCGTTCCGTTGTCTCCCGGTGCGACCAGACGCGTGCTGACGAATCCGGAGGGGCAGCAGCAGTCCATCCAGGCCAAAGGCACGAGCTGGATGCTGGAGGTACCAGATCGCACAGGGCTGTATCGTATAGATGAAACATGGGATTCGGGTCAGAAGAGCAGGTTTTTTGCCGTACAGATGAAGGAATCGGAGTCCGATATTACACCAAAAACGATTCGGATGGGGGCAAACGGGGAGGCACAGCAGAGCGGAGACGATCAGCAGACAGCAAAAGCTGCGGGTAGCCGGGAGCTGATGACATGGCTGGCGGCACTCGCTTTGCTCGCTATGTTTGTGGAATGGAGGGTGTATCAGCGTGGGTATTAATTTTGTGCAGCCACTGTTCCTGTTTCTCCTCCTTCCTGTCGGGTATGTCATGTTCCGTTGGTGGCGAAAAGAGCAGCAAATGCCCATAGGCAGAAAAGCGGTTATCGCGACGCTTCGTTCTTTGGTTTTTCTGCTACTTGTCATGGCTCTCGCAGGGACCCAATGGCTGACGCCTGTCCAGGCAAAGACCATCGTGTTTGTAGTGGATCGCTCGGCATCGATGAAAGACGACCCGCGAATTACCACATTTTTGAGAGAAGCGATCAACACAAAGAAACCAGAAGACCAATACGCAGTAGTTGCTGTTGGAGAAAAGGCGGCAGTGGACCAACCGTTGACGACGCGTGATGAAGTGCAGCCGTTAGGTGTCGAGGTGAACCGCAATGCGACGAATTTGGCAGAGGGAATCCGTCTCGCTGCGGCGATGATTCCTAGCCATGCACGGGGAAAAGTCATCCTGCTGACGGATGGAGTGACGACGAGCGGGGATGCCGCTCACCAGACCCAGCTAGCGGTGAATCGGGGAATCGTTGTAGAGGCTGTTTCCTTGCAGCAGCCTCAGGGCGATGAAGTACTCTTATCGGCAGTCAAGGTACCGCAGCGCTTGTACGCGGGAGAAGAGTACGCGATCAGCGTAGATGTGGAGAGCACGCTGGCTACGGAGGCAACCTTGCGCCTGTACGAGGGGAACCAGGAAGCTGGCAGTCAGACGGTCTCCATCGAGAAGGGGAAAAACCGCTTCGTCTTCTCGCGAAAGGCCTTGCAAGAGGGCTTTCACCGCTACCGGGTAGAAATCGAGCCGCGAAACGATACCGTGCATGCCAACAATCAGGCAACGGCGTACACACAAGTAGCGGGAGCGCCTGTTGTCCTTGTAGTAGAAGGCCATCCGGGAGCGGCCAGCAATTTGGTCAATGCGCTGAAAGCGGGCCATATGCGCGTAGTCGTAAAGGACTCGAAGCTGCTGCCAAAACAATTGGAAGGCTACAAGCAATACGCGACAGCCGTGCTGGCTGACGTATCTGCTACGCAAATGGACGATGCGGATATGGAGCGCATGCGGACCGCTGTACGCGATTTGGGCATGGGACTGATTATGACAGGTGGCGCGGACAGCTTCGGTATGGGTGGCTGGTTTCAGACTCCGATCGAAGAAGCCTTGCCTGTTCATATGGATCTCAGGGGGAAAGAAGAGCTTCCATCGCTGGGGCTGCAGCTGGTGATCGACAAGTCTGGCAGTATGACTGGCGACGCGCGTGGTGTAGACAAAATGGAGCTGGCCAAGGAAGCGGCGATCCGTGCTACCACCATGATGAACGGTCAGGACCAGATTGGGGTAATCGCATTCGACGGGACTCCCTGGGAAGTGGTTGCTCCACAGAGCGTCACCAAGCTGGAAACCATCCAGCAGCAGATCAGCAGCATTTATGCGGATGGCGGGACGGACATTTTTCCTGCGCTCCAGATGGCGTATGAACGGGTAAAGATCATGAACACCAAGCGCAAGCACGTCATCTTGCTGACAGACGGACAATCTGGCTTGGATGATGATTACGCAGGCCTGCTTTCGCAGATGACAGCAGAGAACATCACGGTGTCGACCGTCGCTGTCGGAGATGATGCGGATATCCAGCTGTTGCAGATGATTGCCGATGGAGGCAAAGGCAGGTATTACTTTGCCGCCGATGCTGAATCCATCCCCAAAATCTTTAGCAAGGAAACGGCATTGGCGAGTCGTACCTTTATCGTGGAAAAGCCGCAAGAGCCAATCCGCACCGGAGCAGGCGGATGGTCATCCCTGCGACAGTCCTTGCCGGCGCTGCGGGCATATATCGCGACAACGCTGAAGCAGACGGCAGAAATGCCATTGGTCAGCATGGACGAAGATCCGATCCTCGCCCGTTGGCAGTATGGTCTGGGGAGGGCTGTTGCGTGGACGAGTGATCTGGAAGGAAAATGGGCATCAGATTGGGTGAGCTGGGGAGGAAACAGCCGGCTCTGGAACGAAGTGGTAGCCTGGACATTGCCACAGGTCACGGAAGGAGCATGGAAAACGGAGACGCGGCTGGTAGGATCTACCGGGCAAGTGACCGTATCGTTGCCTGCTGGTACAGCCATGCCACAGGAGCTGGAAGCTGTCGTGCTCAATCAGGAGATGCAGCGTGAGGTCATCCGGCTGAAACCGACCGCCCCAGGGAGGCTGGCTGGAGAATTTGCAACAGCCGATCCAGGTTCATATATGATTCAAATCGTGGAGAAAGCAGGCGGGCAAGCAGTTGCGAGTCAAACGACCGGTTTGACAGTAGCTTTTTCGCCAGAGTACGGAATGCCGCGCGATGGCGAAAAAGAATTGCTGGACTGGCTGAAGACCGGCGGCGGCACCCTGATTGCGAAACCAGCAGAAGCATTTGCGGGAAGCTTGCCTGACAAATGGGATACACAATCGATTAGCGAGTGGTTACTCATGCTGGCGGCACTCCTCTGGCCGTTCGATGTAGCAGCGCGTCGATTGCAGCTTCCGGAACACTGGTGGGCGAGGCGTCCAAAACCCCGGGCCACATCCGCTTCTGGAAGACAGGCGGTGCTGTCACGACTGGGGGAGAAGCGCACAGGCGCGAAGCAGAAGCAGGGTAGCCAGCGTGTATCAACAACGAATCCTGCCGTTTCTGATGACGCTGTAAAAGGAAGAACACGTGAGGCGAATGCCCAAGCAACGAAGACCTCCCAAAAACAAGAGTCTGCAAACGAAACAGCCGCTGCGGATAAAACATTCAACCGCTTGCTGGAAGCGAAAAAACGAAGAACCAAGTGAGAAGCATACACAACGAAGAAAAGCAGCCTGTGCATAGATGCAACTGGCTGCTTTTCTGTCTTCTTCCAAGGGTATTATTCCGGGTGATTGCGGGTCTGGTTCCCGACTTGAAAAGGCGAAGTCACACCATCGTACAAAAGGTGCATCGTCATTCCAAATGCAGCATGGTTGAGGTTGTGGCAATGATCCATCCACAGACCGGGGTTATCGGCACGGAATGCTACTTCGTAGGTTTCGCCGGGAGCGACATTGAGGGTATCGGTCCGCCACGGACTGCCTGTTGCAGGGGTACCATTCCGGCTGAGCACCAGCATGTGATGTCCGTGCAAATGCATCGGGTGATCCATGTAGCTGCGGTTGACGAAGGTCATTTTGACGAGATCGCCTTCTTTCACCATCAACATCGGAGTATTCGGAAAGACGTTGCCATTGATCGTCCAAAGCCCATCCAGCTGACCGTTATAGAAGCCGAGCTGTACGTCGAAGACAAGCCGAAAATCCCGGTCGTACCGGGTCTGCAAATCAAAGGGCAACGGCTGCGGGCTTCCGTAGCTCGCAGGATCAAAGACGGGGAGGTCAGGATGCAGTACGGGTACTTCTCCCGAACCGTCTGGACTGAGCAGCAGGCCATGACCAATGTCCGTCTTGGATTGGGAAAGAAAGACGCTCTGCTTTGGCATGGTGAAGGTGACATCATATCTCCCTCCTGCTGCGAGCCGTAACGTCTGGTTGGCAATCAAATTCGGTTCATGGATCTCGTTTCCGTCAATGGCTGCGACTTGAAAAGAAGTCCCCTGCAATTGAAGTGTCACAGGGAAGCTGTCTGCATTGATGAGGCGTAGCCGGACAGCTGTCCCAGGCACGACCTTTTCTTTCAAAAGACCGTCCATACCATTAAGAGTGATTCCGGCTCCTCCTCCGAGCTTGTGGTGTACGAGAGTGAGATCGAGCTTGGGGACAGCGGGTGATCCTGTCGACGTTGCAGGTTCAATTACGAGCGATCCAAGCAGTCCTTTTTTGACCTGTTCAGAAGATTGCTGGTGCGAATGGTACCAGTACGTTCCCGATTGCTGTGCGACAAATCGGTACCGATGCTTTTCACCAGGCAGTACAGCGTCCTGGGTCGCTCCCGCTACTCCGTCCTCGGCATTCGGCACATTCAAGCCATGCCAGTGTAAGGTGACGCCCTCGGAGATGTCCTTATTTTCCAGTACGACCTCGATCAGCTCACCTTGTTTCATCCGAAGCTCCGGACCCGGATATTGCCCGTTGTAAGTCCAGGCTTCCACGACTTTGCCAGAGGGAAGCTTGAGCATTGTTTTTTGGGCGATGAGGCTAAACTTGCGATCGGGGACTCCTGTTTGTGGTCCTCTCAAATCTGTAACGCTGACAGACTGAATCGGAGTTGCAGCGGAAGCGTGCTGCGTGTGGTCTACGGCAGACGCTTGCATCGTTCCGGTATCGATCGTTGTATGATTCGTCATGCTCATCTGATCGGGGAGCAGGCTTGCTTGTCTCTCGATGTTCAGCCACGTAAGGGAGCAAACCGTGAGCAATAACAAAACGAAGGTGCCTTGCAAGAATCGAATGATCAGACGGGAGCGATGCAGGGGACCCGATTGACCGTAGCGCTGCTGCTGCCACGATTGCCAGACCCAGAGGGCAGAAGAGCCTGCGAGCAGTACGCCCCAGGCAATCATGAGCATCTCTTTCTGTAAAGTGACGGACGGGAGGATAAATTGCAGAAGGGCAGCTAGAAATGCACCCAGAGACAGGGCTTGAATCGGCACGATCATTTCTGGCGCAGCGGCTTCCTGCCGCTTTTCCATCTCTTCATCGGCGCCAGCCTTAGCCATTCCTTGGACTGCGACGAATGGAACGACGATTTGTTGGCGAGTAGACAATCGCCACAGGCGCGGGATCGAGACCATCGCCGTCACGATAGCAGGAAGCAGAATGAGTGGCAGAAAGCCGAGCAATTTGTCTTTTATGTACAGCCAGCCAAAGGACTCGTACAAAAGCCAGGTCGATCCCCACTGACCGAGAGAAACGAGCAAGGCCAGGCCGGTCAGGCAAAAGGTCCAGCGAGCGCTGCTTGCCATGGCTCCACCTATGGGACGAAAGACGAGTGTTTTGACCCGAAAGGCTGGGAGCAAGGTGAGAAGCAAAAGAATCAAGTACAGCCCTTGATCGACTCCCGCGAGCGCTTCAAAATCCGGCATGAGTTTTTCCTCCTGAGAAATGAGTTCGCTTTCTATGATAGAGAGGAAAGTCTCGGACCCAAACGTACCCGGGCATGATTTTGCCTCCGTCTTAGGTCTGACTCGCGATTATGAAACATAGGATATATGCCGGAACAGTTTGATCCTACTCCACCTAGCAGGAGGTAGTGTTTCTTGGACACGTTCAAACGTTTGAAAGAGTACTATTGGCCGTATAGGCGGTATTTTCTGATTTCCATCCTATCCTTGTTTGTCGTGACAGCCGTCACGGTAGTCTATCCTCTCATTCTGAAATACACGATCGACGAAGTCTTTACCCAGCAGCAATACGTGCTCGTCCCATATCTGGCGATTGGTTTCATTTTGTTAATGGCGATCAAGGGAGTCGCTGTTTACTTTCATCAATACTTCGGGGACTTGTTTGGCGTATCTACGGTATATGAGTTGCGCAATGAACTGTACAAAAAGCTGCAATTTCTCCCTTTTCGCTATTATGACAATGCCAAAACAGGCGATCTGATGTCGCGGCTGGCAGGGGATGTGGAGGTCTTTCGTTTCTTTTTGTCGTTTGGATCTGCTCAGTTCCTAAATTTTCTGCTGCTCATCTGCTTTGGCTTTGCCATCATGCTGTATTTGCATCCGTCCTTGGCACTCGTCACGCTTCTGGCGATGCCGTTTGTTGGATTTACCGCGTATCGCTTTGACAAGAGGGTACATGTCGCTTTCAAACAAATTCGTGAGGCGTTCTCCTCTCTGACGACGAAGGTACAGGAAAATATCAGCGGCATGAACACGGTGAAGGCACTTTCGCGGGAAAGCTTCGAAATCGGGAAATTTACTGATAAAAATTTGAATTATAAAGAGAACCACATTTCGACTGCCCGGATCTGGGGGACGTATTTTCCGCTCATGGAGCTTTTCGGCAACATCTGCGTTGTAGCTTTGCTGGTTTTTGGAGGCTGGCTGGTCATTCACGATCAGATGAAGCTAGGAGAACTTGTCGCGTTTTTCAGTCTGGTCTGGTTCATTATTGGCCCCCTGATGCAGCTCGGCTTTATTCTCAACTCGTACTCCCAATCGAAAGCAGCCGGTGAACGCTTGCTGCAGGTTTTGGATGAACCAGATGACCGCCGACTCGGACCCGAAGGCTCCTTCGGAGAGGAGCAACAGGGGCAACAACCTCTCATAAAGGGCCATGTGCAATTCGTGGATGTCAATCTGGCTTACAACGAGGAAAACGAACGAGCGTTGCATTCCATCAGCTTTCAAGCGCCTGCGGGAAAAACGATCGGGCTGATTGGAGCGACTGGCTCTGGGAAGACGAGTATCCCGCAGCTGATCTCCCGCTTTTACGCGCCGACTGAAGGGACGATTCTCATCGATGGAAAAAACATCGAGAGCTTTTCCCCCCAAGATCTCCGGCAAAACATCGGGGTCGTTTTTCAGGAGTCGTTTCTCTTTTCGTGTTCGATCTACGACAACATTGCCTATGGTCGACCCGATGCTACTTTGGAGGAAGTCGTCACAGCAGCTAAATACGCCCAGGCCCATGATTTTATTCAGGAGCTGCCGGATGGGTACGACACTCTTTTAGGGGAGCGGGGACTAGGCTTGTCGGGCGGACAAAAACAACGGATTGCCATTGCCCGTGCATTTTTGACGCAACCAAGCATTTTGATTCTAGACGATGCGACCAGTGCGGTGGATATGGAGACGGAATTCTTGATCCAACAGTCGCTGCGAGAAGTCATGGTGGGCAGAACGACCTTCATCATCGCGCATCGAATCTCATCGCTCATGCATGCGGACGAAATCCTCGTGCTGGATCGGGGACGAGTGATCGAACGAGGAACTCACGAACAACTGGTGGCGTTGCCTGAGGGGACCTATCGACGCATCTATCGCATTCAATTCCAGGATTGGGAGCAAGTGTCGATGGAGCAGCAAGCGGAAAGGAGCCGGGTATGAAGAGTAGGAAAAAGCACGACCGTTTTCAGTACTCCGTCGAAAATGTGATCGACAAACCTTACAACTGGGCGCAGATGGCTCGGTTGATGGGCTATATGAAGCCCTATGTGAACAAATGGCTGCCGTTTGCCATCTTGTCTCTCGTAGTGGTGACCATCGTACGCTTGGGTGTACCGTTTCTCATCAGCATTGCCATCGATGATGCGATCCAGAAAAAGGATCTATCCTTTCTGCTTGTGCTGGCAGGTGTCATTATGGGGCTGTATTTGCTCGGATGGCTCGAAAGTGCGCTGCGCATCCGCTGGACGAATCAATTGGGGCATTCCGTTATATACGATTTGCGCCAGGAGCTGTTTACTCATATTCAGAGGCTGTCACATCGGTTTTTTGACCAGCGTTCGGCAGGCTCTATTCTCGTCCGGATCACGAATGACATCAACTCTCTGCAAGACTTGTTTACGAATGGTGTCGTCAATATTTTCATCGATATCGTCATGCTCATCGGGATTGTCGTCATGCTGTTTGTACTCAGTCCTTCGCTCACTCTGGGGATTATGATTGTCCTGCCTATCATGTTTTTGATCTCTATCAAGCTGCGGAAAAAGATTCGACTTGCCTGGCAGACAGTACGGTTGAAGCAATCGAAAATCAACTCGCATCTAAACGAGAGCATTCAAGGCATACGAGTGACGCAGTCGTTTACGCAGGAGCAGGAGAACCTCGCCTTTTTCGAGCGAATGAATCAGGATAACTTCGAAGCTTGGCGTGCCGCCACTCAGCGCAGTGCGACTTTTCGTCCGATCGTCGACATGGCAGGTGCGATTGGGACCGCGATTTTGATCGGGTTAGGGGCGACTCTTATTCAAGCCGACGCGATTTCGGTCGGAGTGTTCGTCGCCTTTGCCTACTATCTGGGTAACTTCTGGGAGCCGATATCCCGTCTGGGGCAGGTATACAATCAGCTCTTGATGGCGATGGCCTCTTCAGAGCGAATCTTTGAATTTCTGGATGAAAAGCCTTCTGTGCCGGAAAAAAGGGAGGCGCAAGTGCTCGCGGACATCCAGGGAGAAATCGTCCTGGAGGATGTCCAGTTTTCGTACGATGGCAAGCGGGATGTGCTTCATCATGTCGATCTGACGATAAAAGCAGGAGAGACAGTCGCGCTCGTCGGACATACGGGATCCGGCAAGACGTCCATTGTCAATTTGATTTGTCGTTTCTACGATCCTACTGAAGGCAGTATAAAGATAGATGGAGTCGATCTCAGGGAGATCCGATTGGATACATTGCGCTCCCAGGTGAGCATCGTGTTGCAGGATACTTTTATCTTTTCGGGAACGATCATGGATAACATCCGCTTTGGGCGACCAGGGGCAACAGATGAAGAAGTCATGACGGCTGCCAGAGCAATTGGTGCCGATCTTTTTATTCAGAGACTACCCAATGGCTATCACACAGAAGTCGAGGAGAGAGGGAATGTACTGTCTCAGGGAGAGCGGCAGCTGCTGTCCTTTTCACGAGCCCTGTTGGCTGATCCGAAAATATTGATTCTAGACGAAGCGACAGCGAGCATCGACACCGAGACGGAGCTCAAGGTACAGCAAGCCTTGCAGCGATTGCTAAAGAACAGAACGGCTATCGTCATCGCCCATCGGCTGTCTACGATTCGGGAAGTCGATACGATTGTTGTCCTCGATCACGGTAAGGTTATCGAGCAAGGAAATCACCGCAGTCTGATGGCTCATCGAGGGGAGTATTATGAGCTGGTCAGTTCCCAGTTCAGGGCGTTGGGGACGTAGGGGGTGAAGTGCTTTCCTTGCTTCAACCATTCCAGAGAGGACAGTAGCTACCGAAGGCTACCCGCCGAATGTTGCAGTGGCGCGTTGAAATGGGATTCACACGCTACTACGACATCGGCGCGATTATTTATTATGTGAAGGCGATTGAATGGTAGATCCTCGATTTTACAGTGGAACGTTACGCAGACAAGTTGCTGGATCTACATAAGCGGATCGAGTCGGAAGGCTATGTAGATATCCCGATACACAGGTTTTTCTTGATCGCTCAGCCATGAAATGTAGCGCGCAGCGGTCATGACATCTTCTGAAGAAACAAAGACGGAACCATGTATCATCATGGTTCCGTCTTTGTTTCTTTACTATTCGCAAGTGAAAAATGGTAAAGGGAAAGGACAAGTGCTACGCTCATGCACAAATCGCAGCGAATTTTTCTTAATGGTTCTGTTCACATGTCAGCAAAATGGGCTGTCTTGATGTGGTGAAGGTTCCAGTAAAGTTTCTTTTGATTGGCGGTCACGAGCTCAGCAGTGTGATACCTGACATTTTGCAGGAATCCGACCATATCAGGATTGCTTCCTAGGTCAAAGGCAACGATGTTACCGATCATTCGTTTCAACTGCTCCTCAAACGTACGTGCGAACTTGATAGGGGAGTGGGGAGTGTTATGGAAAGAATGGGAGACCGCGTGCGCTGTGGAAATATCCGGGTAAGGAATTAACCATTTGAGATGGAAGTAGGGAATGAACAGAGTGTGATGCACAGGCGAGGAAAAGACAAAGTAGTCTTGGTAAACGTGCGTGACGTAGCCGAAAATAGAGACTGTCTGGGAAAGGAAGATTTGACAGAGCATGCCCTGTGATGCCAACAATATTTTATGGTAGGACAAGTCGCTTTCGGTCTGGACACGTTCTTGTTCAGACTCAAGGAAACCAGATATGGTAGCGGTAGACAGCCTCACATTACGGATATGGCCAACTGGAACGTACAGGTAGTTGCTCCCATCATAGATAACCGCCACATCTATTCCATAATCAATCAATATACCGGTGCGCTTGATTGAGCCGGAAATATACAATTCAACGGTTTTTCCAACCATTGATTCTAGGTAATTCATTGGATGCCGAAGCTCCTCTCTCGCAAAATGGTACAAGAACTTACGGATTCTTTCCTAATCCTGTAAGGGTAGATACCCCAGATCGTCCGCCTTGACAGCTGATTGGTACGAGGTGCTTTCGTCGGAATTTACTGGTATCTCCTTTGAACGAGGAGCTGCTGGAGGTCGTATGAGCCAAAATAACACTAATCCGCTAATGATCATCGTTAAAAGGGATATGAACACCTGATGGCCCTCCTTTTTTCGTGGTTCTTCTCCTTATAGAGAAATTGATAGAAAATATGGCTCTACCAAACTCTGGCAGAGCCCGTTATTTTCTTTACCGTCTAGAATTTCTGCTGTTTTTATTACTCTTATTATTTTTATTGCTGTTATTGCTATTGTTGTTGTCTTGATCATTGCTGCTTTTCGCGCTATAGCTGATGTTGCGGATGTGGAAGGGGAGAATTTTGACTACTTCCTTATCCACAACCAGGGTAACTTCGTCTTCATTGGCATCTACGATGACACCTTCGATTTTTTCTGGACCTCCACGATTGATCTGTACGGAGTATAGGTTCATGCTTTGGAGAACGGAAATAAAGCTGTCGGCTTCAAAGTATTGAAGGACAGGTTGTTGTTCCCCTTCGTTACTCTCATAAACATCGGAAACTTCGCGAGAATCCATAGTTAAGCTTTTGACATGGTCTTTCTTGTAATAAACGATTCCTTCATTTTCGCTATAGATCACAAAGTAATCGTTTTGAACCGACAGCAGTTTGCCTGTTCTGGACTCCGGTCCGCCTCTGTCCACGCGGACGGATCTGCCTACGAGCACATCCATACTTGCTTTATCCATCGTGTTTATCCCTTCCTTTTTCATTCGAATTTTGCAGAGGTCAAATTACTCACCTGCTAATCCAATGTATGATTTTTAGCCAGACAAGGTATGAGCAGATGACGTACGATATTTGTCCCTTTTTTTAAAAAGGCATTGAATTTATAGGCTGAGAGACTGGGTGAACAGCGGAATAATAGAGAAAACCGCAGCCTTTTTTCGTAGGTAGGGAAGTAAAGCGGGTAAGCGTACAAGCAATGATTTTCTTACGCTCATATACAAGATATTACAAAGGACGGAGGAGGTGGACCCATGACGCCAGGACAAAACGATACACAAGAAGATTTCGAGCAAAATCATTTACAACGTATCTACCAACGACTAGATAAATTCGAGGAACGGATCGACAAGCTAGAAGGTAAAGTAACTGTAGCCACAAAATGGCTGGAACGTATTGAGCATCGTCTGGAACGTATGGAAGAAGTACGTGCAGAGCTAGTGCAAGCCTTAGCAAAATTGCAAACAGAAATTTCGTTGAAATCAGGAATGACAGATAAAGAGAAAGACATCATTATGCAGCTATTGAACAACGAGAAGACGGACAAAGACAACCTAGCACAGATCATCGAAGGGGATAAAGGAAGAAAGCAAGAGCGCTTTTTGCAAATATGGGCGGTCTTGGGACCTGTGATCGCCTCCGTTCTTACCTCTTTTTTAACACGACTCCTGATGTAAGAACGGAGCATTTAGTTTAAAATAAGTGAAATGTGGAAAACCTGTGTAAACCTATTCCATTTTTCTACCGTAAATTTCGTCTATACTGATGGACAAGTCAGAAAAAATTCATAAGCATTGCGCTTATAAATTCTTGTGCGTTAAAAGAAAGAGAGGATCTCTACGTGAAGAAGTTTGATGTTTCCATTCTTTCGGCATCCATCCTGTTGCTTGGACTTGTTGTGTTGGGAGTTTACCAGGCAGGGCAAAAGGATCTCGATCCAACGCTGGTCAAGGCCGGTGATACCTCCATTACGCAGTACCAACTGTACGATGAAATGAAAAGCTTGTACGGAAAACAGATGGTGAATGAACTTGTTGCGCAATCATTAATTAAGCAGGAAGCAAAGCTGCAAAATATATCGGTAACCAAGGAAGATCTGGACAAAGAAGTTAATGCGATGAAGCAGCAAATTGGCTCAGACCAAGCCTTCCATGATTATTTGAACAGCATGGGGATGAACGAGCAAAAGCTGCGTGAAAAAATGGAAGTGCTGTTGACGCGTGATAAATTGCTCGATAAAGCGTTCCCGGTAACGGATGAGCAAATTCAGCAGTACTACGATGCGAACAAAACTCAGATGGGATCGCCTGCTCCAGAATTGGACAAGGTACGAGATCAGATCAAGTCGGTCCTGGCTGAGAACAATCGCGGTGAAAACTACGGAAAATGGATGGAAACGATAGAAAAAAATCACCAGGTAGAATGGTACGATCCGACATTTGCGGAGGCTGCAGCGGGTGACAGTGCCCAAGCACCGACAGAAACGCAAGTAAAATAAATAGCCGTGAAAAGAGACCTGTATCGCGAGCGAGTTCGTGATGCAGGTCTTTTTGTGCTGCAGTCACTCATCCGTTTATAACGTGGCCGCAAAGGAAAAACTGGATGTAATGATTTGGCAACGAGTGAGAGGATACCTTGCATGGAATACATCCAAACAAGCCTTGATGACAACATCTCAAAAGTACAGACCGTTCTAGGAGATAGTGACGACTTGGTCATTCGTCACATTCAGTTCGGAACCGAATGGAAAATGCGAGCCGTCATTATGTATATGGATGGAATGGTAGATACCGTTTCCATCCAGAACTTTCTGCTGGAAACCCTCATGGTGGACGTTCCTAGAACGATGCTGAGCAGAGGGATCGACAGGTCGGATGACGTTCTGTTATTTCTCAAGGAGTCGGTGTTGACCGTAGGAGATATTCAGGAACTTTGCGATTTCGAGTCGCTGTTCACTTTTCTGATGTCAGGCTATACTGTTCTTCTTTTTGAAGGATACGACCAAGGATTTGCCATCGGGATGATCGGCTGGCAAGAGCGAAATGTCTCCGAGCCATCCGGCGAGACTGTCATTCGCGGGCCACGAGAAGGCTTTACGGAAAACTTGCGCACGAATACAGCCCTGATCCGGAGACGAATCAAAGATCCGCGACTTTGGATAGAGATTAGCCGAATCGGAAGCGTGACAAAGACAGATGTGGCTATCGCCTACATCAATGGAATTGTGAATGACAAGATCATCGAAGAAGTGCGTACACGTTTGGACCGTATCTGTATCGATGGCATTATGGAAAGCGGATATATTGAAGAATTAATTCAGGACGAGACATTCACACCGTTTCCCACCATAAACAACACCGAAAGAGCAGATGTTGCAGTGGCGGAATTACTAGAAGGTCGTGTCATTATTCTGGTCGACGGGACACCCTTTGTCTTGGTTGTTCCCGCCTTGTTTACTGGTTTTTTTCAGGCTGCAGAAGATTATTACCAGCGAGCGGATATTAGTACGCTCATCCGCGGGCTACGGTTTGTCAGCTTCTTTATCGCGTTATTGGGCCCTTCCTTGTACATAGCCATTACGACCTTTCACCAAGAGATGCTTCCGACGCAGCTTCTGATCAGTTTGGCAGCGCAGCGGGAGGGGGTGCCTTTTCCTGCATTTTTTGAAGCGATGCTCATGGAAGTTACGTTTGAGATTTTGCGGGAAGCTGGGGTTCGCATGCCAAAGGCAATTGGTCAAGCCGTCTCTATCGTAGGTACGCTGGTCATCGGGACGGCAGCGGTCGATGCAGGAATCGTGTCTGCTGCGATGGTAATCGTGGTCTCGATCACGGCGATCGCCAGTTTTGTAATGCCGGCCTTCAACATGTCGATTGCTGTGCGTATGCTCCGGTTTCCATTGATGGTACTGGCTGCTTCATTCGGTATTTTTGGGATCATCGTCGGCTTGCTCGTTTTAGTCTTGCATTTGTGCAGCTTGCGGTCGTTTGGTATTCCATACATGAGTCCATTGGCTCCAATGAATATACCGGACCAAAAAGACACCCTATTTCGATTGCCGCTTTGGATGATGAAGAAACGGCCACATCTCATTAGCCAGAAAAACATTGTCCGAGCGCAAAACGGTCCTAGGAGGAAACCGAAACGGGGAGAAACCCAATAAGCTTCGTAAAGATCTTAGTCAGCAAGGAGTTTTCTGATGAAGCAGCGGCTCATTCTCATAGTTGTCCTCATGGCACTGGTCCTTACCGGATGCTGGAACCGGCGTGAACTGAACGATCTGGCGATTGCTGTTGGTTTTGGCGTCGATAAGGCGGATGACCAGTACCGTGTTTCCGTACAGGTCGTCGATCCGGGAGAGGTAGCGGCAAATAAAGGGGTGAGTGGTCGCACGCCGGTCACGATGTACCATGTAACGGCGCCTACGTTGTTCGAAGCTTTGCGTAAAATGACGACGGTGTCTCCCCGAAAAATATATTCCTCGCATTTGCGTATCTTTGTCATTGGGGAGGAAGTGGCCAAAGAAGGGATTGGGGAAGTTCTCGACCTGGTATCACGCGATCAGGAAATGCGTACCGATTTTTATATCGTCGTTGCCAAGGGAAAGCATACGGCCGAGGAAGCTTTGAAAATATTGACCCCAATCGAGAAAATCCCGGCGAACAATCTGTTCCATTCTCTGGAATCCTCCGCAAGGGTTTGGGCTCCGAGCACCACCGTTACGTTGGATCAGCTCATAGCGGACATGGTCAGCCAAGGTAAGCATCCGGTGCTGACAGGACTCGAGATCAAAGGAGATTACGAGGTGGGACAGTCGGTAGCCAACATTGAGAAAATCGATAATGCAGCCACTTTGCAATACACCGGATTGGCCGTATTCAATAAAGACAGGCTGGTCGGTTGGCTGAATGAGGAAGAGAGCAAAGGCTACAACTTTATTCAGGATAACGTGAAGAGCACCGTAGGCCATTTGGTTTGCCCAGGCGGCGGGAAATTAGTGTTGGAGGTCATTCGATCACAGACCAAGTTGAAGGGCAAGGTCGAAAAGGGAAAACCCAAAGTGGAAGTACACTCACGGATCGAGGTAAACGTGGGAGAAGTCGCATGTCAGATCGACCTGACCAAAATAGGCACCATCAACGAACTGGAAAAGCTAGCGGAAAAAAATGTTCGAAGGCTCATGGAACAGGCAGTGAACAAAGTGCAGAAGCAATACAAGGTCGACATTTTCGGTTTTGGCGAAGTCATTCACCGGGAGGATCCGACTGCATGGAAATCGTTGAAAAAGGATTGGGACACTCACTTTGCCAAGCTACCTGTGACTTATCAGATAGACGTGAAATTACGCCGATTGGGAGCGGTTGGCAATTCGTTCTTAAAGGAAATGAATAAGCGATAATAAGGGGCGAGGAGACCACATGATGGCAGGGATTCGTAAAAAATAGTGCGGTAGGAAAAGCAGGATAGGGAATACTGTAAGAACGAAAAAAGGAGGCCGATGAGCGTGGACGGTTTACTGGTGAAGCTGCTCGTTAGTCCGGTTATGGTGGTGCTGGCTGATGCCCTGTTTCCGGAAGTGGATTATTCATCCCTCTATTACTCGATCGGTGTTGGTTTTGTGCTGGCTTTAGCCGGATATTGGCTGGAGCGACAGATTCTTCGACCAGGTATGCTATGGATGAATACCGCCGCTGATTTTATCTTAGGTTTTTTGATCGTATACGCCAGTACCTTTATCCTGCCAAACGCCGCACGGATTACCCCGATGGGAGCTGGTTTTGTGGCGATTTTGTTTGGTGTAGCCGAGTATCTGCAGCACGGCTGGCTGATTCGGACGGGCAGAGTAACGAAACCTGAATAAGTTGAACCAACCCGAATTAACCCGCACACTCCCTTTAGAGTGTGTGGTTTTTTTTCGCACGTCCTTTGACAGGCAATCAGGCTCGGGATATCCTACTGGAAGAAGATAAAAACAGCAGTGGGCTGTTTAGGGATGCGGGGGATACTCATGCGGGCAATCATGCTGGGAGTTGTGGCGTCACTCTTTTTCGCCACGACATTTGTATTGAACAGGGCGATGGAGCTATCAGGTGGCAGCTGGCTGTACAGTGCTTCTTTGCGCTACTTGTTCATGATCCCATTCCTCCTCTTGATCGTAGGACTCCGAGGTCGTTTACGTCCCCTATGGGTGGAGATGAGAGCTCATCCGTGGCAATGGGTAGTGTGGAGCTTCATCGGATTCGTCTTGTTTTATGCGCCGCTCTGCTTTGCCGCCATCTACAGTCCTGGCTGGCTGATTGCGGGAACATGGCAGGTCACGATTATCGCGGGTTCGTTACTCGTTCCCTTGTTCGGTCAGAAAATTCCGTACAGAGGTCTGCTGATGTCTTTGCTGATCCTGGCTGGAGTCGCATTGATGCAGCTGCACGAGGCTAGCTCGGTTGGGGTAAAAGAGGTATTGTGCGGTATCGTTCCGATCGTGGTAGCTGCCTATGCCTATCCGTTGGGGAACCGGAAAATGATGGCTCTCACCAAAGGGAGGATCGATGCCTACCAACGGGTGCTCGGGATGACCCTCGCCAGCCTGCCATTTTGGCTATTGCTCGGGATCTGGGCTATGGTTACGGAGGGACCGCCAAGCAGCAGCCAGACTTTGCAATCGCTGCTCGTCGCACTCGCTTCAGGAATTGTAGCGACTGTTCTCTTCTTTCAAGCGACTGATTTGGCAAAAGGAAATGCCCAACAGCTAGCTGTTGTGGAGGCAACACAGGCGGGAGAGGTCGTCTTTGCCGTCATTCTCGAAGTGATATTCCTGACTGTGCCGCTGCCGGGAGTATGGTCCAGCGCAGGGATGCTGCTGGTTATCGCGGGTATGGTCTTGCACAGCTATGTATCAGGGTCGCCTGTTTCCAAGAAGAAGCGGGCTGTGTCGTAGACTCAAGGACAGCACTAGTTCATCTTTTTAGCGACGATCGCTTCAATCCATTTCCATGGGAGCAGGTTTTTCGCTGCGATTGTGAGCTTGACACTTCGGCCCACGGGATAGCGGAGGCGAGGTTTAGGAGTGGTCGCTGCATGCACGATGGCCGTGATCACCTCATCAGGCTCCGGGGCATGCTCGATGATTTGCTCGACCGATGCTAGCAATTTCTGCATCTGTACGGCGTAAGGGGATGAAGAGGAACGAGAGGCTTGCATGAGTCCCTTTTCCCATATGGATGTACGGTACGAGCCTGGCTCAATCAGCGTGACGTAAATCCCAAATGGTAGCAGCTCCAAGCGGAGAGATTCGCTGAAACCTTCTACAGCATGCTTGGAGGCAGAGTAGGGGGCGAGTCCGGGAAAGCCGAAGCGTCCACTGATGCTGCTGATGTTGATGATCCTGCCGCGTCGCTGTTCTCTCATATGTGGCAGTACTGCTCGCGTGACATCAATGAGTCCGAAGACATTGACGTCGAATTGCTTTCGCCAGTCATCTCCGGATAGTTCCTCGGTAAAACCTCCGCAGGCGTATCCAGCGTTGTTGACCAGCAGATCGATTCGTCCGTGACGTTCGAGGATCGATGTCATGCACTCTTCTATTTGTTGTGGAGAAGTAACATCTAGGGAAATTACTTCCATATGTTCTGCTGGTATATTGATTTTGGCGATTTTGTCAAGGGGGCCTCTCTTTTTTATGTCTCGCATGGATGCAATTACCGTAAAGCCAGCCTTGACTAAAGCGGAAGAAGCGTGCATACCGAACCCGCTAGAGGCTCCTGTAACGAGCGCAACAGACCTTTTTTGCATGTTTTCCTCCTTTTTCCTACCAAATCAGGGGTGAATTAACTCGAAAGTTCACAAATTTGTTCATAAATTTGTTAACAAAATGATAACAAACAGCCTTTAGATTAAGGAAAATTTATGTATACTTAAATGGTTACCACGCGCGGGTAGAAGTCTGCAAACCTTTACTCTATTTGTTTGTTTTTGGAATGGTTGCTAATACTTTTCGTAGTTGGGTATCATATTTGTGGAAAGTAAAAGAGAGCCATCCTTGCAAGTGAAAGAGTACGAAAAACTTCTAGTTGCAAGCGTGGCTAGAACGTTACCAACACGAAGAAAGAGGGGTTCATGGGTATGAAGGGTTGGCAACAGTTTTGGCGTCAGCTTTCGCTGTTTGGTCTTCTGGCGCTGGCATTAACCGGTTGTGGCAAAGATGAGCTCTCCACGCTCAAGCCTTCCGGTCCGGTTGCAGCGATGCAGTTTGACTTGATGAAGCTGTCCTCCG
>JARDZO010000413.1 GCA_029240815.1 Brevibacillus sp. | reverse complement strand
CTGATCCTCGGAGCAGGAACGACAACGATGGAGCTCGCCAAGCTGCTCGGTCAAGTTTCGGAGCTGACGGTGGTGACCAATGCCGTCAATGTCGCAATGGAGCTAAACAGCCATGGCATGCACAATGTCATTCTGATCGGCGGGGAAATGCGGGCAAAATCGTTTGCGCTCGTAGGGGCTGTAGCGGAGGACAACTTAAAAAAGCTATCGGTGTCCAAATGCTTCATCGGTGCGGATGGAATTCATGAGCAGGATGGATTCTCCACGCTTTCTTTGGCGGAGAGCAAGGTAAACCGGGTCATGATGGAACGCTCGCGAAAGGTCTATGTGCTGGCAGACCATACCAAGTTTGGCGAATCGCATTTCAGCAGCTTCGCGGACTTGTCAGATGTTGACCGGATTATTACAGATCGACTGGAGACACATACGCAAACCTCGTTTCTCGATCTCGGAGTCAAGATTGAAGTAGCGCAAGCCTAATGGACAAGGAGTGATCCGGACATGTCATTGGTATCATCGACGGAAATGCTGAAGCGGGCACGGAAGGAAGGGTACTGTATCGGTGCATTTAACGTGCATACGCTGGAAATGCTGCAGGCGGTAGTGGAAGCGGCGGAGGAAGCCCAGTCTCCGCTGATTCTCCAGACCACAGTCGGAACGGTCAAACATTTAGGGCCGGAATATGTCGCGGCGATCGCACAGGTGGCTGCGGCGTCGGTTCAAGTCCCAATCGCTCTGCATCTGGATCACTGCCATGACTATGAACTGATCGAACGCTGTATCAAGGCTGGCTATACTTCGGTGATGATCGATGCTTCCATGCACCCGTTCACGCAGAATGTCGAACAGACGAAACGGGTCGTAGAGCTGGCGCATCGAACCGGGGTCAATGTAGAGGCGGAGCTGGGTAAAGTAGGCGGTGTAGAGGACGAATTGGTGGTGGAGGAAGCAGATGCCGTCCTTGCAGATCCGTTGGAGTGTGAGGAATTTGCTGCCATGACGGGAGTGGATACGCTGGCACCCGCGATCGGTACTGCGCACGGCATGTATAAAGGCGAGCCCAAAATCGCTTTCGTTCGTCTGGAGCAGATCGCGGGCAGAGTCGGGGTGCCATTGGTGCTACATGGTGGTTCCGGCATTCCGGAAGAACAGGTAAAGCGCGCCGTATCTCTTGGAATGGCCAAAATGAACGTGGCGACTGAGCTTCGCATCGCTTTTTCCAACGCAATCAAGCAGGTGTTTGGTGAAAATCCCGAGGAAAATGATCCGCGGACATACATGAAGCGGGCCAAGCAGGCAGTAAAGACGATCGCGCAGGCCAAAATGGCAATGTGTGGGTGTATAGGTAAAGCAGTGGGCCAGTAAAACGTAAAGTCCTTCCAACTAATTGCAGGTACGAAAGGATGAATAGACATGCGGGTTAATCTGGATGATGTGGCAACGATCGAAAGGCTGGACAACATCAAAGCATTGCGGGATACGGATGAATACGACAAACAATTTTCAGAAGGATGGGAATTATCTGGACGTTATGATGTCTCAGCGATTACAGGTCCGATTGACTGTATTGTCGTGCTCGGGACCGGCGGAGGGTCGGCTGCCAGCGTCAATCTGCTCAAGTCATACTTGTTTGACGAGCTTCGGGTTCCCCTTCAGCTGAATCAGGGCTATACGATTCCCGCATTTGTCGACGAAAAGACGCTTGTGATCGTCGTCAGTCATTCGGGCAATACGGAGGAAGTGGTTAGCGGATACGAGCAGGCGATCGCGGCCAAAGCGCAGATTGCCGTCATTACAGCGGGCGGCCAGGTCTTGGAAATGGCGCGTAGTAACGGTCATGCGCACCTTGTGGTTCTAGGAGGAATGATGCCGCGGATAGCACTCGGTTATATTTTCCTGCCGATGCTGTCTATCTTGACTCAACTGGGGATGGTGACAGACAAGTCTGAGGAAGTCGCGGAGACGATCGCTCTGTTTTCCCTGTTTCGCAAGCAATACGGGCTACAATCTCCGCTCTCGACGAACCCTGCCAAGCGGCTCGCGCAAGAGATGGACGGTCTGACGCCCGTCATTTACGGCACGCTGCCCTTTTTCGATGCTCCTGCTTGGCGATGGAAAAACCAGCTGGGGGAAAACGGAAAAGTCATGGCATTCTGGAACGCCATACCCAGTCTGCATCACGATGAGGCAGTGGGGTGGGATGCTCCGGCAGCCATGCTGAAGGGCTACCATTTTACCTTGATCCGCGATGTGGAAGACAGTGAAAAGACGTGCAAGCGGGTAGAAATCAGTGCGGATATCCTCCGAGATCGGGCTGGCGCCGTTCAGGTCGTACACTCTCAAGGGATTTCGAGGCTGGCACGTCTTTTCTCCATTGTGTATTTGGCTGACTACGTTACCTTGTATATCGCGCTGATCCGTGGTGTCGATCCAACTCCGGTAGAGGTCATCAATCTGTTCAAGAGCAAAATGGGACAGCCGCTCGTTCAAGTGCAGGTGCGATAGGATGCTGGTGACCGTTACTTTGAATGCAGCCATTGACAAAACATACAGACTGCAAAAACTTCTACCAGGTCAGTTGCACCGTACGAGAGAACAACTGAGTCTGCCAGGTGGCAAAGGGATCAACGTAGCACGGGTGGCGAGAACACTGGGAACGGACGTGATCGCGACTGGCTTTATCGCAGGACACAACGGAAGATTTATCGCGGAGGGTTGTGCCAAGACGGGAATCGCTCCTGCATTCGTGGAAACGGACGGGGAATCGCGTTGTTGTCTCACGTTATTGGATGAAGAGAGCGGCGAGGTAACCGAGGTGCTGGAGCAAGGACCAATCGTAACGGATAGAGCTTTTGAGCAACTGAAAGGCAAGCTGAGGCTTCTGGCGAGTCAAGCCAGCTTTGTCAGTTTCTCCGGGAGCTTGCCGGCAGGAGTGCCTTTGGATGCCTACCAGACCTTGATAGAGCTCGTGCGCCAGTCGGGTGCGCTCCCGGTGCTTGATGCGAGTGGCTCGGCGCTCGTACACGGATTGAAAGCTCAGCCGTACTTAGTAAAGCCGAACCGTGACGAGGCAGAAGCCATACTCGGTTATCGGCTGGAAAGGGAAGAGACGATTGTCCAGGCACTGCGTGATATTCATGCACTAGGGGCTGAAAGGGTTCTCTTGTCGCTGGGAGAAGCTGGCGCGTGGTTCTCTGCGGGAGAGGAGCAGTGGCATTTTCCTGTTGTCCAAGTCGAGAACGCCCTCAATCCTGTCGGGTGTGGCGATGCCTTGCTTGGAGGAATGATCACAGGCAGGCTGAAAGGTCTGGGATGGAGCGAAGCAGTCCAGATGGGAATGGCCAGTGCGGCAGCCAATCTGCTGTCAGTCGGGGCAGGAATCGTGGACCCCGATTTCGTCGAACGGATGCTGCGGTCTACGCTTTTGCAAAAGCAGGATGGTTCTTGATGACGAGGGAAGAGAGGAGGCTTGCGCATGCGGCACGTAATCGGCTTGGATGTAGGAGGGACGACGATGAAAGGGGCAGTGCTCGATGAGACGGGACGCATCCTCGCTCGCGGGAGTAGAGAGACGAGATTGCACAACAACCTGCCTCTTTTAATCGAGCGAATGGCTAATTTGATCGAGGAGCTGCAAAAGAGCGTCCATGTAACGGTAGATGCGGTCGGTGTCGGATTCCCCGGTCCTTTTGATGGCCCAAATGGTTTTTCCATTCACTCACCCAATCTGAGTCTGCGCCAAGTAGACGTACG
>JARDZO010000143.1 GCA_029240815.1 Brevibacillus sp. | reverse complement strand
ACGGGATCATTGCCATTATTCCTAGCTATGCAGACTCCCCTGCAACCGCGGTCGATGACGATGCGCCCCCACCGGAATTTGTATCAAACTCGTTTTTCCCTTTGGAGCCATCTGGTAGAGCTCATCAACTGCGTTCACATCATATCCGAGCAGCGGGTGTCCTCCCACCCCCAAGGCAGTAGCTGTCAAAAGCAACCGCTGAACGAGCATCCCCGCTTCCATCTGTTGCACACGATAGCCTCTGTACCCCAAGGTTGTAATCAGATGGTCATTATCTCCAGCCACATGAAAGCACATCGGTACTTGAGTCAAATTCACATTGCCCAGCGACATTGCGTACTGCAGCCAGAGCCGATGATCTCCATGGCGTACGGTCTGCAGAGCATGAGCGGTGTGATCGTAGCGGTAGGCGCCAGCGGCAATGCCTTCCACGTTGTACAAGCATCCGTACAAGGATACGCGGAATTCGGGCTCCTCCATTTCTGCATCGAGATCATTTCGATAAGGAAAAGACATAGCCACTTCATTCAACAAAGCAGCTAGCTGCTCTTGGCCTACCTTTCCCAATACGAAATCGCGTTCAGGGGAATACCGCTTCCTGCAGACGGAGGCAAAATCATAGATCAGCCTTTTGACGGTTGGAAGTGCAACCGAATGGCTCACACCTTCCCGAATGCTTTTCTCTTTTCCAATCGACCTGAACTGTCGGGCTGACTCGAATCGGGACGCTTCATTCATACGTAGCAGCATCGGATATTCTTTGACCTTGCGAGACCGGACGTAGTGCTCGTGCGAAATGGCGGGCAATTCCTCGCATAATTCGGCAGCAGAGCTATACCTATCGCCATCCTTGCTGTTCGTAAACCACGAGATCCCCGGCTGTACCGACAGAGGAATGACCGCATACACGCCCTCCTCTCGTTCGGATACCCCTAGCAAATGATGGACCGCCTGATCAAGAAACTGAAAGTACACCCCTGCTTCGTAGCCAAACCGCTTGGCTACCTCCAGCAGTTGTCCGATGACAACACCCGCGTCCAATCCTTGCAGTCGATAGGCAAAGTCGTGGTATTTAAAGTAGTTTTTCCAGTACATCGTCGACACGAACACGGCAGCAAAGCAACTCGAAACATCACAGCGATTGCCAAGCGCACGGGCTACATAAGAATCAAAATTGCCCTCTCGCAGCAATACCAACCGATGGTGGGCCACATCATAATGGTAAATACCGCAAGACTGCTCCGTCTTCAGGTAGACATACAATTCGCTCGGATACAATCCGCCACCCGAGGGAACGAACCGCCGGGACGACTGCATCGGCGGCCCGAAAGCGTTCCCCATCGGGTCCCATTCCATTCCGGTTTGACTGAATTGAGTAAGGCCAAACACGTACCAGAGAAAATGACCCAGCTCGTTCTGATCAGGCTTTTCTGACACTACCCGATCTTCTACTGTAAGCGGTACTTCTGAGGAGAGCGTAATGGCGGGCAAGCCTCTGTAGAGCTTATAGGAAAGGGGCGCGTCTTCCCAATCCACCTCGTATTCCACTGGTTTGGCCTTGTCTGTGACGAAATGCAATTCGTGCAAAAATGCCTCCAGGCTCATCCTTTTCCCTCCTGGTCACGACTTATGGAAACGGATGTGGGTGTGGATTGAGCTCTTCATATGTTAATGGCTTTGCCGTATACCCTAATTCCATCGGCACTCGCAATACTCGATCCAGTCCGGACACACGAGTCAAATGATTTCCAAACGTCATCGGCAGCATCCCTGGAATCAGCACCTTTACGCAATGCAATCCGTTCCGAGAGATTTCAGGCGTCGTCTGATCCACCACAATGACATCCAAATTCAATTGCTTGAATTTCTGAAGAATCACCCTGAGGTCATCCGTCAGATCGTGATTCCACTCCCACGCCTTGAATTCATCCGCGAATGTTCGGAGCGGCCGCTGATCATTGAGCAGAAATTGCAGACGTTCCTCAGCTTCTGGCAGAGCGTACAGCATGGAGTGATCATCCATTTTCCGCACTCTGGACGGATCGTAGAACATTTGCACATACTCATCCCGATCTGCCTCAAATTTATCGTTTAGTGTCAGCAGCATCGCCGCCACCTCGTAGATCGAGCTTTTCACTGCCCGTATCGGGTCTGGATGTGCTCCCGCCGCACAAATGACGTTGAGTCCCTTTTCTTTCGTATTCTTCGCAATCGTCCATACGCTCGGAATCCCGTTCTCCATCGTCGCGTTGAACAAATGAATCTCGTATCCAGCCACGGCCTGCAGTCTGTCGAGCATCAAGCGCAATTCCCGGTCATGAGTGGAATAAGGATCCAGGCGCGGGAGACCTAACTTCGCGTACCACGTCATCAGGAAGGAATCGCGCTCGACCACCTCCAAAATGCCGTAGAATATCGCCTCCTCCAAGCTCCCGCCGAGTGCGCACCCGTTGGAAGTCTCGAAAACAAATCCATCGCCGTAGCCCAAGCTGTAATAGGCCAGCAGCTCCGGAACCAAAATCGGGCGTTCTTGCAAAAAGGAGTAGCCCCATACCCAACTGAGGGTGCGGTCAGGATCGAACGGTTTGAACGGATAACCTGGCATCTCATACTGTTCCATTGTGTGAAGGCCGACTGTGACAGGGTCCAGCGCTTGATCCCTAAGGTTGTGGTAGGTATCACGAATCACCGTCCGCTTGCCACGAGGCGTCATGCCGCAATACCGCTCCAAGCCCTCTAATATCGCGGTCATTTCACTGTCTGCAAACGAATGCGTACGTCCAGCTGTAGGTTCGTCTCCCCGAAACAACGGCAGATTCACACTCACATCCGCAAAAGGCGACACGAGGTCTCGCATTTTTCCATTTAAAAAGCCTGTCCGGTAGTCCAGATAATCTTGGTTCAGCACTTTTTTCAGATCATCCATGGAACGGCAGCGATAACTGTTGGCGCTGATCTTCGGGCTGGGCTGCAACGAAATGCGTGCTGCGTCAGAAGTGTCCTCAGGAAAATGGCCACATACCTTGCACGACGGATCAGGCAAAATAAAATGCCGAGAGCTTTTTAACGATTTCAGGTTGAGCAAATACATGTGCCCTTCCGTTTGAGCAGGTTCCCCCTGCAAGGTCGTCAGCGTCTGAGCCACGAGCAGGTGAGACATTTGCAAAAGTCCGTTCGGCGTAGCCCACGCGTCCTTCGGCGTTCCTCCTTGTTCGCGTAGCCTTTGATGCAACTTCCACATTTCTTTTCGATCATGTCCTGCCATGAGCGTTCGCATGTCCGCACATTGAGAGCACCCCGGTGTCCCAGGACGCACCAGCGGTCCGATTACGCCTTCGCCAAAAGAAACGAAGCCCCGCAGCCAAGGGACGCCGGCTGACTGCAATATTTTTTCTGCCTCCATATGAACAAAAGGCTGCCAGGCATCGTGCAAGACGAGAGCCAGATCCGTCTCTTTGGGAACTCCTGTCTTCCACTCAGACTGACGAACAACGACGCAGTGGCTAGCCAGCTCTTTACACACGAGGTCCGCCAACTGCCCAACGCCTACTACCATCACTACCGCGCTCAACGAGACTCCTCCTCTCGCAGCAATGCGCCAAACACCCCGGCCAGCTCCTCTGTCAAAAAGGACTCCAGCGCCAAATCGCATAGGACGAGCCGCATGCCATTCTGTTTTAAAACCTGCAAGGAAGACTCCAGCAGCTCTGCGAATCCCTCCTCTTCCAATGCCGAAATGACAAGGCTTTGTCGCTCTTTTTCTAGCCCCTGTACAGTTGAAGCCTTCTCGACCTGCGGAGTGAAATATTCTGTTTGATTCTGTTCCTGCAAGAGGGCCCGTTGCAGCGATTTACGCAAGGCCAAGGTAACGTTCAAGCCAACACTTCCATACCAGCATTCATTCGCCCCGACCCAAACAACAGGAAATCCGAGCACGTTTGCCCCCAGACCAACCTTTGGAGCTTCTTGCATGGCAGTCAATGATTGCACATAATACTGGCAACGCTGATCCTCCACCTGACTCAGTACGATCGGGGTAACCGAAGGCTCTTGGCCCTGTATCAGCTTGCTCAGCTCCTCTGACAAGCACTGTTGCAACGCCCGGCAAATACCCTCTGCTACCGATTCACCCGCTCCGACTCCGGTTATCCCCGTCATGCGGGCGACGTACGACTCGATACCAGCTAGCCCCGCTTCTTTACGTGCCTCCTCATGTGTCAGACCAGAGCAGACCATCTCTGGCAATAGCTTTGCCGGTCCATCCGATAGCGGGTCAGGTACCTGAATGAAGCATTGCGCCAACGGAAGCTGAATCAAGTCCTCCTCATCCCACCGATGAAAAATCCCTGTTGTGGCCGATGTCAGGGTGCTGAAGTAAGAAATCAGCCCGCTTGCCTCCTGCTTTTCTGCAGTCAGATCCAGCTGCTGCTCAAAATCCTCTATCCATCTTACCTGCATTTGTCCAGTCACCAACGGATGCGGGGTAAAGGAATGCCAGCTTCCCTCCAACGTCTCCCGATTCAGCAGGAATACCTGGTTTCGCAGTTCTGACTCAGTCACGGCCGTAACCGCTTTGAACCATTCAAATACGATTACATTGGCCAGCATCGCACCTGCTGTAGCAGAGAATGGCTGGACTGGCTGGTCCCTTCCTAGCGCAGTTTGGTGTATCCGTCGCCATGCCGATTCCCAACATCCCTCGGAGCTCGGATCGACTAGCGGCCCTGCAAGACCGACCTGCTCCAGCATGACGGCAGGCACAAACAACTTGCCCTCCTCTTTGCAAATCGCTTGAAGCAATCGTAATTCTTCGATATCTCCCGTCTGTGACACGTACAGGATGGCATCAAACGGCTGTACTGCCTCCCGCCAAAAGCTGCTGCTTTTCTGTTGCACGGCCAGCTCCTCGATCGCTACTTCCGGGTCCATTTTCCGGGCATGCGCAGCTAGCTCCTCGATCCGCTGCCGATTGGTCGGCACAGCATCTGTGATCAGCATGTGGAACTTGGGCAAACCAGAATCCAACAGCGCCGCTACCAGGGAGACAAAGAACGGGCCAGACCCTACCGCTACTGCCTTCGACTGGCGATAGCCCATAAAACGGTACGCACCTGAATCAGCCAAATTACTGAGAAATTCAATTTGCGGGCCGTACTGGTCGTGAACATTGTCCGGCAACTGATGGGGTCTGTCTTGGCTTACATCCTGGACAAACCCGTTTTGATATAAGCTTTTGGCAATGTCAAACACCTGATCACGGTATTCGTCCGGTAATCCATCTGTCAGTTCTTCCAACGTGTGCTCACCAGTAAACATCGGCAACAGTTGTTCCACCCACTGATCGATCATACTCCCTTCCATACGAAATGAGCCTACGTTGTTTCGGAAATACACGCTGCCTTCTGAGTCTGGGAGAAAGAACGTGTCCCTTTTCACCTTCAGACGCATAGAAGAGGTCAATTTCGTCATGTCACTCCTCCTAACCGTAAGCCGTTTTTCCTCGAACGCTTTCCTCTTAATCTTATGTACTGCTATTTGTCCGTCATGCCAGATCCTGAAAGAGAAAGCCCCTGCCGGCACATTTGCCGGGGCAGGGGCGACTGATATTTAGACAAAGCATATGAAGAAGCAAGGGAAGAAGCAACTGCAAGAACAACTGCAGGAACAACTGCAGGAACAACTGCAGGAACAGCTGCACGAACAGCTACACGAGCAATTGTGGCACCTGCTGCACCTGCTGCAACCACCGCAGCGACCGCCACATCTACTGCGGACCATCATCATATCATTTTGGTTGACATTATCCCAAGGCTTTACTTCTCCACCTCTTACCTTATCCACCTTTAACTTTTTAAGCTCATTTTTAAACTCATCCATGTTTTCTACCTCCAGCATCAACGAACGGGTACATACGCAGCCACGTACGCGAATACCCATCGACGTTTATACCATAGGTGTATGAAACATGGGCTATCTATGGTTACTAGTTCACGCGCCTATTTTTAGCCGACCAGCTGCTGCAATTGCTCCAGCTTGCCTGGATCGCTGGAGCAACGGCTATATTTCGTATCTCTCCCATACGATACGCCTTCCCTTCTCCCCTTTCGCTGTTATTTAATTTCAACGACGAATGGCACGGTAATGACTTCGCCTTTATGTTGAAATTGTCCCCAGATTTTATAGATACCGCTATGCGGGAACGATGTCGCGAATTGCGCTTTGGGCCCCGTCGCTTTTTCATCCAAAGGGTGCACGTGCAAATACTGTTCCGCATCCGCCGAAAGAATGACGACATGCCCGACTGCGCCCAGATACGGCTCCAGGTCATGAATTCCTTTTTTCGTCTTCCCATCGCGAATCTCATAGGTCAAGGCGACCTCTTCGTTGGCTTTCGCATGGCTCAAGGACAGCTCAATTTCTTTACCGTCCACTTCTTTTACAAGTTTCGCATCCGGCGTGATGGCAGTTCGCCCAGCTGCTGTTCCCTCCACATTCATCCATTCACTCAATGTCGTTCCTGATCCGCCGACTGGTTTGAAGTCTGCGAACATCTTGTACTTGCCGCCACTCGGAAAGGCGGTTTGTACCGCAAACTTGCCGTCTCCCTTGAATTCGGGGTGGATGTGGCTAAAAGACGAGAGGTCGTCACTGACCACGATCAGATGGAGCAGCTTCTCATGATTAACTTCAAAATCGTTTACAGGTGTCCCATTCTGATCGGTGATTTGCACATGAACTTCTGTTTCTTCCTTTGCTTTTGCACTCCCTGTGGCAAATGTAAACGAAGCTTTGAGGTTATCCGTAGGGGCTGTTTGTGCAGCATTGTGTCCAGCGTGACTTTCCCCTTGTGTGTGATTTGCTCCGTGGTTGCTGGTCTGGTTCGCTTCTTCGGTGCTGCCACATCCCGCCAGCAACAACGTGAAAGTCAATGCTCCGGCAATCGTCATCATTCTTTTCTTCATCCCTAATCTCTCCATTCATTTTTGTGGAACTTTGACACGCTGCAAGCGAAGTGCATTCAGCACAACAGATACCGAGCTTAACGCCATGGCAGCTCCTGCAACCCACGGTGCCAGCAAGCCGATGGCAGCAATCGGAATCCCGAGCATATTGTAACCGAGCGCCCAGAACAAATTTTGTTTGATGTTGCGCATGGTCTTCCGGCTCATATAGATTGCATCCGGAATGCTTGAAAGATCGCCGCGCATGAGTGTCAGGTCCGCTGCTTCCATGGCCACATCCGTACCTGTGCCGATCGCCATTCCGATATCAGCTGTTGCGAGTGCTGGAGCATCGTTGATTCCATCCCCGACCATCGCTACCTTTTTGCCTTGCGCTTGTAGTTTCTTTACTTCTTCTGCCTTGCCTTCAGGCAGTACTTCCGCCAGTACATGATCGATTCCGACCTGGGCGGCGATCGCTTTTGCTGTCCGTTCGTTATCTCCCGTGATCATAACGACCTGGATGCCCATCTCTTTCAATCGGCTAACAGCATCTTTGGACGTTTCTTTGATCGTATCCGCTACTGCTACTATACCCACGTACCGTTTATTTATTGCGACAAGCATGGCAGTTTTTCCGTCTTCCTCCAGACGAGACATTGTTTTAAAAGCGTTTTTGGCATCTACCTCGAATGTTTGCATCAAGCGGCGCGTGCCAATCAGCAGCTCTTTTCCTTCCACCACAGCCTTGATACCAAAGCCCGGGATCGCTTCAAACGCTTCCGTAGCTGGTAGGGAAATACCTTTTGCCTGGATTCCTGCCACAATTGCTTCTGCCAGTGGATGCTCCGAATTTTTTTCGGCTGCTCCCACGAGCTTGAGAAATTCCATTTCGTCGCCATCGACCAGAACATCCGTCAGCTCCGGTTTTCCTTTTGTGACTGTTCCTGTTTTGTCTAAAATAATCGCATCAATCTTGTGGGTCATCTCCAAGTGCTCGCCGCCTTTGAACAAGATACCGAGCTCAGCCGAACGTCCCGATCCCGCCATAATAGAGGTCGGCGTCGCTAAGCCAAGTGCGCAAGGGCAAGCGATTACCAGAATCGCAATGGCAATTTCCAATGCATCCGCGAAATTACCGGGTGTCACAAAGAAATACCAGATCAGAAACGCGACTACTGCAATACCGACAACGATCGGAACAAAAATTCCCGATATGACGTCTGCAACCCGTTGAATCGGTGCCTTCGAACCCTGCGCTTCTTCTACGACTTTAATGATCTGAGCGAGAGCTGTCTCTTTCCCCACTTTGGTTGCTTGGATTTTCAGTACGCCGTTTTTGTTAATTGTCGCACCTATGACGGCGTCACCAGGCTTCTTGGATACCGGAATACTTTCTCCGGTTAGCATCGATTCGTCTACGGACGACATGCCTTCCATGACTTCCCCGTCGACCGGTACTTTGTCACCCGGGCGCACCAAGACGATATCCCCGACAATCACTTCGTCTACTGGAATAGAAATCTCTTGACCATCACGCATGACCAACGCCGTTTTTGCTTGCAGTCCCATCAATGACTTAATTGCTTCCGACGACCGACCTTTTGCCAGCGATTCAAACAATTTGCCCATAATCACGAGTGTAATCAGAACCGCACTTGTCTCGTAATAGAGGGATGGACCATGATGAGCACTTCCACCGTCGGCAAACCAGCTGAGCGTCAGGTACAAGCTGTAGAAGTATGCAGCGGATGTCCCTAACGACACCAGGACGTCCATATTGGCACTGCCATTGCGGAGCGCTTTGTACGCCCCCACATAAAACTGCCTGCCAACGTAAAATTGAACCGGAGTAGCCAAAATCAATTGCAGCCATGGATTCATAAGGATTTCTGGCATGTAGATCCAGGACGTAAACGAGAAGTGACCGACCATACCCCACAGAAGCGGTAACGAGAGAATGACCGAGATGAGCAATTTGCGTTTTTGCAGCTTCACTTCTTTTTCGCGGTGATCTACTGCGTTCGCGGCATCGCCTGTTTTCAAAATGGCCTTATAGCCAAGCTGCTCTACCTTTTTCTGCATATCCGCTACGGTCACTTCACTCGCGGAGTACTCTACATGAGCAGTTTCCATCGCGAAGTTGACCGTTGCTTTCGTCACACCGGGAAGCTTATTCAGCCCCTTTTCAATCCGGTTCGCACAGGCAGCGCAGGTCATCCCTTCCACTTGAAAATCTACCGTTCCCTTCGCAGTGCCATATCCCAGCTTCTTGATGCTTTCCTCCAGCCGATTGACATCGACTTTGGCCGGATCAAAGGTGACACTCGCTTTTTCCATGGCGAAGTTTACATTTGCTGTGGCTACCCCTTCCAGTTTGTTCAAGCCTTTTTCGATCCGAATGGCACATGCAGCACAAGTCATGCCTGTGATTTGCAGATTGATCTGTTTGTTTTCATTTATTGCGGTCGCTTCCATTCTCACTCACTCCTTTCCTCATTTTTGTTGAATGACACGACCTCGTAGCCTTGTTCCTCGATCGCTTCCTTTACAGACTCCAGAGAGATTTTTCCCTCGTCATACGTTACCTCAACCGTATTCGTGGCGAGATTGACTTTTCCGCTCGCCCCGATTTCTTTAAGCGCTCCTTCAATGGAATGGACGCAGTGTTGGCAGCTCATGCCTTCTACTTGCAAAGTGAAAGTGTTCATCGTAATCGCTCCTTTGATTGGGTTTCATTCCCATCGATCTCTTGAATATAATATACCCCCCGACCCTATGTTGTGTCAACAACGATTTTAGTATACCTGTGTACCCTATATTCCCCCCCAAGAAAAAAGCAGCCTCCCTTAGCTGCTGTCTTCCTGTCCACTCGTTATTTCATCAGTTTATTCATCGTTGTCAGCAGCTCGTTCAGCACTTCTGTGTCGCCTTCCTGAATGCGTTCAATGACGCAGCTTTTCATGTGATGTTCCAGCAAGAGCTTTCCTACTCCATTCAGTGCCGATTGGACTGAAGCGATTTGATTCAGCACATCATCACAGTATACGTCCTTTTCAATCATCCCTTTGATGCCGCGGACTTGACCTTCGATCCGATTCAATCGACTGATCAAGCTATTTTTCTCCTTCTCGGAATGATGGCTCTTGCGCTCTGTTCCCCCATGAGAACAGCAAGCCGGGTCTTCAGCGGTTATTGGATTCACTTGTTCTATGTCCATGCTCATTCCAATCATCTCCTTTATGCGTCCATTATACTCCCTCCCCCTATTTTATACAATAGGATCGTTTTCATGCAAGACGTTCGTGACTATTGCTAAATGAAAAAAGCCCCCACCTGATTTCAGAGGAGGCTTGATACTGATTAAACAGAAGTATTAGCCCCTGTTTTTGGATTCGGTCCATATTGATTATCTTCGGTACTGTCCAGGCACGTAAATACTAACAGGATAATCGAGCCAATTACAGGGATAAACGAAATCAAAAACCACCAGCCACTTCGTCCTGTATCATGCAGTCGACGGAACAGTACACTCAGAGAAGGCAATAAAACCGCTAAAGAATAAATGCCAGTTAATACGTTAGGAATACCAATGAGATTTTCCACAATCGCCAGAATCAAGGAGATGATGAGGCTAAACAAAATAAACATCCAATACTCTTGACGTCTCGCTCTTCCTGAAAAAGCTACGTACTGCTTTAATACATCCAAATACCAATGCATAACAGAAACCTCCTTTTCTCTTCCAATTTTGTAAACACCAAGATATTTTATCATCAAAGAGCTTTTTTAAGAACCATATTCTGTTATTTTTTTGTAATTCATCTTCTCATCCCTTTTCTATTGATTGGCGGGTCCAAGAAAAAAGCAGCTAATTAGCTGTCGTACCCTGATAAGTGGTGATTGGGAATAGAATTTGACAGAATATTATAATTACAATACGATAAAAAAAGACCATATAGTCTTAAATTGATTGATAGCCCAAAACCATTCAAATGGCCGTGAGTTCAGGCAAAAAGAGATCCCCTGGGCTGAATTTGAGAAGACCTTCGTGGATTTGTTGGCTGAACGAAAGGTAGAAGCAAAGATGGATGGATGGTTAGGCGACAAAGTTCCCTGTTTCTTGTGCAGCGAAGAGAAGCCCCATCATTGCCATCGAAAGCTGGTTGTGGAGTATTTGAGGGAATTTGATAATCGGATTGAAATTGTGCATTTGTAAACAAGCAAACGAAAAGAGGAGTCTCGCCTGGCAAGCACCAAGTGGACTCCTCTTCTTGCTGTCTAACGCTTTTTCTTCTTGATATTTATCAGTTAGTCGAGCGTGAAATCTCCGGAGCCCGTTGATACTTTGAGCATGGTTTCACCGCTACCGAACGTGCCCTTGATGATTTTATCATCTTCCTCAGTCTCTGTAGCCTGGAAGCCATCCCATTTGATTTTGCCGACTCCTGAGTCCCCTCTGTAATCGACCGTCAGCGATTTCGGCTCCCGCTCCAAATTGATCTTCACATCGCCGCTACTAGTGGATAAGTCGGCATCATGCAACAACTCTACCAATTCGATATTGATATCTCCGGATTCCGCATCGCCTTTCAGAGCCGCTTCCCCCTCCTTGAGAGAGATGTCTCCGCTGTCCGAATGAACTTTCAATGTATCGGCCTTGAATTGTTCCGCCTGAATATCGCCCGAGCTCGTATCCAGCATGATGGCCGAAGCTTTGCTTTCTTCCAGTTTGATGTCTCCGCTACTCGTGAAGGCATCAATGGTTTTTCCCTCCACGTTTTCTACAGTAATATCTCCGCTGCCTACTTTCACTTTAATCTCATCCCATTGTTTCTCAGGCAGTTCGACCGTCATAGCGACACTCTCGTAACCGAAACCAATTCGAAACCCTTCCTGCTTTTCGACGCCGATCTGAAGTGTATTGCCCCTGTCTTCGCCCTTTAAGCGAAATTGATCAGCCATCTTTGGGCTTGCTTCGCCGTGAAGCCGCACTTCGATTTTCTCCGAGCTTCCACGGACAACGTTAACGTCCGTGCTGGAAACGTCTACAAGCACCTCTTTTACGCTGCTTGCATCGAATGATTGTACGATGTTGACTTCCTTTGTTTCGGTAAAAGGCAGACTCCATGCGAATCCTTTGCCCGAGCCCAAAACGGATACCCCCCACCAAATTCCCAAGGCGATCAACACGACGCCGATAAGTCCATTCCTATTCATGTTCTCATTACTCCTTATGGGTATTAGTCCGCTGTTCCCTTTTCGGTTGAACTGTACTGGTAAAAGTGTAGCACTGAGAGGAAATGGAATTCAAAGGGCCGTCGACTGATGGCAGGTAAGCCCTAAGGTCAATTGACACTGGGGTCAGATTATGATCGTATTGTCCCCTATCTCCCCTTTATCAAGGCCCCACAAGTTGATTATAAGAAGGCGCGATGGAAAAAACCTGACCGTCTCTTGGTCAGGTTTTTCGCTAAATGGTTTTTTCCGTTTGTTCCCGATCTGTTATTTATTTACGGAGATTGTGCATTCTCCTGTGAAGCCATTATACTCGGCAAGCACGGTTAGCTTTGTTCCGGCTGGCGTATCCTCGCTTATTTTCAGAAGACCGTCATCGGTTATCTCTGCGTAATCCGCTTCCTTGATGCTGTAGGTGGTTCCTGAGTTTGCCTTTGTAACATCGCGCTTTCTGCGGTCGGTCAGGTTCGCGGTGACATTAAGCTGCAAAGCAACGCCTGGTCTCACCGATTTCTTTTTAGCTGTCACCGTAATACTTTTTACCGTTGTCACTGTGGTAGATACTTTGGCTGATTTGTTGCCGTTCTTCACCGTAATGCTGGCTCTCTCTCCTGTCTTCGCATCTTCTGCAATCTGGATCAAGCCGTTTTCATCAACAGTGATGCTGCTGCTATTGGAATCATAGACGGTTCCGCTCTCCGCGCTGGTCAAATCTTGCTTGCTGCGGTCGGATAGTTTGCCTGTAACCGTCAACTGCAGCTTTTCTCCAGGCAGAAGACTTGCCCGTATTGGCGTGACAGAAATGCTTTGCACCCCTGCATCCGCCACCAGGAAGCTGCCAGCTTGCTCGGTGTCAAAGGAGGCTTGCTTGCCTTTTTTCTTTACATCAACCTTTTTTCCGTTGGAAGTGGTCAAAAGCTTCCACGATTTTTTCGCTTCATCGTATCGGTAGGCTAGCAAATATTTTGACCTGGTCTCGTAAGGCAACGTGATGCGAACGCTTCCCTTGTCAAATTGGGTGATTACCTCTCCGCCAGCTTCCAGACCCAATTGATACTTATCACTGGCATGAGCCAAATTGGTTGGTGCTTTAAGGTTATCTTGTTCGAAGAAATAGATGGTAAACGCATCGCTGTCATGCTTTCTGATCAAGTCGTAAGACAGCCATACTCCCCCGTCATCTTCGCTTGCAACGGCAAGATTGACTCGGTTCTTGGCTAATGCCTTCACTGTTTCGCGGGAAAGCGTTGCAAACGGCTTCTGTTCCTTATCTGCCCGCTTCGCTTTTTTCTCCATGCGAGATTCCAGATCGCCGTTCAACTTAATCCGGAAAGTTTTCTCCAGCTCAAACAACGATGCTTTGTCGTCCAGCGACGTTTCTATTTTCTCTATCACCGAGGCAAAGCGCTCGATCCTGTCTGCCATTTCCTCAATACGACCGTCATCCGATTCGCTTATGCCAGCTTTGTCCAACAGCGCAGTAAAGGTTTCGCCCAGCTTGTTTGCCCATTTGTCGGAAATATCCTTTTTGCCCAGCTTGGCAATTACCGAGTCATTGACATGGGCTAATGTGGCGGTTGCTTTATCCATTTCGGTCTGCTCCGGTGTTGCGATGTCGTCAAGCACCGGCAGGAATGCTTTGGCGAGCAAAGAATGGGTCTGTTCCAGTACCAGATCCTCGTCGCCGATGCCTTGGCTCCATTTGCCCATCATTGCGGCA
>JARDZO010000142.1 GCA_029240815.1 Brevibacillus sp. | reverse complement strand
CAAAGCCATCCAAGCCGGCTACAGCTGGTAAAGCGGGAGGTAATGGAGCTGGCAGACCAGGCAACAAGAGTCAGGGCGGCAGGCCATTTCGACCATCTGCTGGAAAAGGAAAATCAAGAGGGTAATAGCAACGAGGGAAGACTGTCCGGATCAACTGAGATCTGGGTAGTCTTTTTTTGCTTTAAACTTTTCAGAGAAACAAGCTTGCCAGGAGGGAACATCGAAAAGAAATAAAGTGAATGGGGGAAAAACATTAAAAAAGATCGTTCTATTCGCCTCTGCTCCTAATAAATGAAAGTATTGATATAATCGTGAAAAGAGGAGGCGGAACGGATGGATCGAATTGATGAAGAAATTTTGCGCTTGCTCAAAGAAAACGGCAGAATGACCAGTTCAGAGATTAGCAAGCAGGTTCATTTGTCCGTACCAGCTGTTTCGGAACGGATTCGCAAGCTGGAGGAATCTCGTGTTATTGAGCGATTTACGGTAAAGCTGGGTCGCCAGCAAATCGGGCTTCACCTGATCGCGTTTATCATGGTTCAACTGGAAAAACCGGAGCACGTCGATGGATTCCGCACGACAATCTTGCAGACTGACAGTGTGTTGGAATGTCACCATATGGCTGGCTCGTATGATTACATGCTCAAGGTAGCGCTCCCTGGCACGAGAGAGCTGGAACAACTCATATCAGAAACGATCAAACAGGTAACAGGCGTGGCCAAGACGAACACCATGATCGTACTCTCTTCGATGAAAGAGGAGATGTGAAGTGATGTCCGTGTGGAACGGTTTGCTTTTTGGTATGTTATTACAGCTGTCCGTAGGGCCGGTCTGTCTCGCCATCTTACAGCGCTCGGTTACCTTTGGTTTTCGCCATGCGTGGTGGATGATCGTTGGTGTGGCACTGGTAGATGCGGCGTATATGGCAGGAGCGATTGGCGGGCTTGCCCTTCTTTTACAGATTCCATTGGTTAAGCAGATCGTGGTGATTGGTGGGGCTGTCGTGCTTGTCTGGTTTGGAGTGGGGAGCATTCGAGCGAAAGTGGTGCAGGTGGAGCGAGTGCAGACAGCGGGTGCTGTTGAATACGCGGAGGGAGTGACGGCTTCATCTGTGAAGCATACAGGGATATCTGCTACCCTTGTTCGAGACAGCTTTTTGTACGGGATTGTCCTGACCTTGACCAACCCGCTGACGATTTTATTTTGGGCAGGGGTTTTCGGTTCGCTCATGTCGTCCGCTGACTTGGCAGACAGAGTGAATCTCGTAGGCTTTGCTGTGGGATGCGTATTGTCGACATTGCTGTTTTTGACCGCTGTTTCTGCGCTGGGTAGGTACGCTGCGAAAGTGCTGCACCCCGTTTGGATGAGGCGATTCAATTTTGTCGTAGGACTGTTTCTGATCGGATTTGCCATCGTTCTCTTCTGTCAAAATGTTTGGTCCTTTTGAAATAGTGTTTTCCACCTACCCCAATGTGGGTAGAATATAGGTAGATAGGACCCTTTGTGCGAAAAATAGCAAAGTATAGGGTGTGAGGAGAACCAGTGATGACGGATAATTGCTTGAAATGCGGCAGTGAAATGAGCCCCGGGGAATACAGCTGCAAGGTATGTGGGCAAGATGACATGGATGAATACCGGATGATTCGCAATTATGTGAGGAGCTTTCCTAATTCGAATGCGATGCAGATTGCCAATGCGACGGGCATATCCGTATCGAAAATCTTGCGCTATATTAAAAACGGCTCTCTGACAGTGGTCGAAAACCATTCCCGCAGAGGGAGATAAAGGAACGAAATAGATAGCCCACCGCCTACGCGATCGATACAATCGTTTAGGTCAGTGGGCTTATTTTGCGTTCCGATAAAATTGGGCTAGAATAGTTGGGTTAGAGCCAGCGCAAACCTTTGGGATAATGGTTTTTCAGTTGACCGTCAGCCTGTTTTCCCCATCCGAGAGAAAAGCCGTCTACTGTGACGAGGGTCCAACCGTTTGCGTCTTCTCGACTGAGTGCCTCCCCCCTCAAATAACGGATCAGGCTGGGATCGTCTGCAGAAAAGGAAGCCATGCGGGCAACTTCGTCGGCGGTCAGCGTGAGAGCCAACGCATGACTGGGCTCAAGGCGATTCTTTTTGACGGTTCCCAGATGAAGCCCGACGCGCAGTACTTTGATCCCATCCCAGTCCAGCTCGGGTGCGGGCGAATAGTAGAGCTGCTCGCCAAACAGCAGAAAAGCATGATCGTTGTCCAGGTGGTTGTTTACGTTGGGGATCGCTTCGGCTGCAAAGCTGCGCCAAGCCGCAATTCCTTCTTTGCGCCCTGCAGGAGCTGATTTTACCCCTCGTTTTTCTTTGCGCTTCTTCGGGGCTTCTGTTGGTTCTGCAGCTATGCTCTTTTGCAGCTTGGCGAGATAGTGCCCTTCACCGTTGAGCAGATGAGGCCACAGCCTAGCTGTCTGGGCAAGCTCGTCTGATGCCGGCGTCGCCCATTCTGGATGGCCAGGGGCAAAGTGCTCCGGATGCGGCAGCGGAATCAGCGAAAATTCCGGATGACGTTCGAGAAAGGTCGCCATCGATTGTTCATTTTCCATTGGAGCGAACGTGCAGGTGGAGTACACGATCGTTCCGCCTGGCTTTAGCATGGCAGCGGCAGCATCGAGGATATCGATCTGCATCCTGTGGCAGTCCGTTACTTTTTCCGGCGACCATTCTTCAATCGCCTCAGGAAGCTTGCGGAACATGCCTTCCCCAGAACAAGGCGCATCGACGAGAATTCGGTCAAAAAATTGAGGGAAGCGGTCCATCAAGCGTTCTGGCGTCTCATTGGTGACGACAGCATTTGGAACGCCACAGCGTTCCAGGTTTTCCGATAGGATACGGGCCCGCACTGGATGAATTTCATTGGCGACCAGGAGGCCACGACCTTGCAGGGCAGCCGCGAGCTGCGTGGATTTGCCTCCAGGTGCTGCACATAGATCCAGAATGGTTTCGCCGGGCTGTGCCTCCAAACATTCGGCTGCCGACATGGCACTCGGCTCCTGCAGGTAGTACAAGCCCGCAGAATGGTAGGGATGCTTGCCTGGCCGGGCTCCTTCAGGATAACGAAAGCCATTTGCACACCAGGTTACTGGTTCCAGAGAAAAGGGTGACAGCTTCAAAAAGCGCTCCCGGTCGACCTTCAACGGATTGATGCGCAAGCCATGGAAAACCGGCTGATCGTACGAGGCAACAAATGCGTCGTACTCATCTTGCAGCAGGGTGCGCATCCGCTCCGTAAAGGCAGAAGGTAAAGGTTGTGTCATAAAAGCCTCCGTTGTCAGAATTTGGCCGATTGGGAGAGGAAAAGATAGAATCATGGCGAATCTTAGAAAATGAGGTGAGAACATATGAAAGGATCCCGTGCGGAACGCTACCGCTCCCGGCGGAGGAACGACTCAGAAGTCAGCCGGTTTTGGATCATGGGGTTGCTATTCTCACTGCTGGTGCTCGCTTTTGAATTTTTGATCGAGATTCCCGCCGACGCAGATTGGCTGCAGGAAATGGAGATGGCTCTGTTTTCCGCCAGCTTTACCTTGCTCGCTTTTTATCTGCTAGGGCTTACGTTTGTCTTTTCGCGCCATCAAAAGGCAGGGAAGATCAATCACCAGGTCATTATCTACGTATGGCTGGGAGCGATTCTGTTTCACTTGTTCCTGCTCATCAGCAACTTGTCCAATCAGCATGTCTATAAGGCAGGGATCATCTTATTTTTAGGCCCTTTGTTCCTAACTGTCTACCATTTTATCACGTACTTGTCTGCTTTGCGCGAAGAGCGTGCCGAGCAGGATGCTGCTACCGATGCTTCACTGGAACGTGTGGCTTACCAGACGATTTTGGAAGGAAGCAGAGTATACAGTGAAATCAACCGATTGAAGTCGGAGTACCCTGAAGTGGATCAAATGTTGCGAGCGAATGATTTTCACAACAAGCTGGAGCGCTATGCCTTGGAAATGCAGCAATATTTGCAGGTCAAGCAGTTTGAGCGTAAAGACGTGGAATTATTGGAGGGTCATTATTACTTTTTGGAAAACCTGCTGACGTTGGCAAAACAACATCCGGGGATCATCGAATCCCGATCGTTTTCCCGTCGCGAAGACTAACTGTTTCAAGGCGAAGGAGAGAGTAGAGAGATGTTCTGGAAAAAGGACAAGGGATTGGCAGAAAAAGAGATAGCAGCAACAACAGCTGTGGCAACGCCAGCTGAATTGGCCGATCAGGAAGAACTGAAGAGTGACCTGCTCGCTATCTATGAGCAGATCGGAGCAGTTCTCTCCCAAAACAACCAAGTAAATGCCCAGCATGAGAAAATTACCCAGCTGGCGTCACAGATGAAAGTCGTGGTAGGAAAGATCAAAAGCATCAATGAGAACGATGACGAATCTGCCAATCAATTGCATGTTCGCGGAGAGCGCCTGACCTCCATTTGCCAGCAATCCATGGAGCGTGCTGATGCAGGTAAATCCGCGATGACAGAAGTAGTTGAGGTCATGAGTCTGCTGGATGAGGAGTCGGTCAATACCTCTCGTTCCATGAGCCGATTGGAAGATCGATCATCAGAAATTACGAGCATCGTCAAGGTGATCAGCGATATCGCCAACCAGACCAATCTGCTGGCACTCAATGCGGCCATCGAAGCAGCGCGTGCCGGAGAACAGGGACGAGGTTTTGCTGTGGTAGCAGACGAAGTACGCAAGCTGGCCGAGATGACTGCCAACTCCACGAAGTCCATCGCTGAATTGATCGGGAAAATTCAGGAAGAAACGAAAGACGCGTTGGCCAATAGCGAAAAGAGCAGTGCGGCAATCAAAAACGGACTGTCGATCAGTCAGGACGCTTCCGCTAAAATGGAGGGAATCGTGCAAGCCTTCCATGAGGTGAATGGGGAAGTCTCAGGCGTCATGCAGATCATTGAACATCAAAAGCAATTTGCCGATGAGGTATCCAAGCAGGTGAGTGAAGCGATCCACCTGTTGGGTGATTTGGATGATGATCTCGCTAGCCATGTGAGAGGAGCAAATGAGGTCGACGAACAATTGCTGGCAAGCTATCAACAGGTAAAGAAAGTATTAGCGGATTAAAACACTAGCGATACTCACGAAAAAAGACTCCTTTCCCATATGAGAAGGACTCTTTTTTTTACCTAAGAAAGTATTGTTAGCAGAAAATAAAGTAGTAGACTGGATCTCTATATTACACGCGGATTTTCGAATTGTCGTACCGTCAGACTCAATAAAATAAGTTTTAGACTTACCCTTGGAATTGAAACAGCGACTGCCATGGACGAGAAAATAAAGTCCTAGACTGTCGCTGTTTTCATTGAACTAACATTACCCGTTAGTTCAATCATATCGTTGTGCTACAGCCCCCTATTAGGATAGCGCTCGCGATAATACTGAAGAGATGCTCAGCTCGTGGGGCGGACGAGGGCTGGTTGCTGAGCCACGCAAGCGCAGCAGCTAGCGAGAACAGGTCATCACCATCCATGTCGGTACGCGCCAGACCCTCGGCTTGAGCGCGAGCGAGAAGTCGCGTGCCTGCCGTGCGCATCGTGACGCATGAAGCGTGGAGTGCGGACTCCGTGTCCTCCTTGGCTGCCATCATCGCGTCCACAACACCTTGATAGTTGCCCGTGAATGCAACGACGTCGCGTAGCCACGACACGAGTGCATCATCGGGTGAACTCGCAGTTTCGAGCACACGTGCCTTTGTTGTAAACTCGTCGAAATTTGCGCGGAGCAAAGCTTCGAGCAGCGCCTCTCTCGTCGGGAAATGACGATACAGTGTGCCAAGCCCGACACCAGCTTTGCGAGCGATTTCGCGCAGCGATGCATCTACGCCGTGCTCGGTTACAACGACGCTTGCGACTGCGAGTATGTGCTCATAGTTTTTCTTCGCATCGGCTCGCATATGATTCCTCCTTGACACCCGGAGCGGTGCTCCGTATAATCATAAACGGAACAGTGATCCGATTAAGTGAAGCACTGCTCCGATAAGTATAACTCATCTGCATGAAAGGAGAAAGTAAGATGTCTACAGATACAATGAAGGCGATTCGTCTGCATGAATTCGGCGGCCCTGAGGTACTGCGTTACGAGGAGGCGCCGATTCCCGAGCTGAAGCCAGGTGAGGTACTTGTCCGCGTTCACGCGGTTGGCATCAACCCCCCCGACTGGTACCTGCGCGAGGGGTATAAGGATCTTCCTCCTGAGTGGCGGCCGCCGGTGCCTTTTCCCGTCATTTTGGGCTCGGACGTGTCGGGCGTCGTCGAGGCGGTAGCCACGGATGTGCAGGGCTTCTCCGTCGGCGATGAAGTTTACGGCATGGTTCGCTTTCCTAGCTTTGGGGAGAGCGCTGCTTATGCCGAGTACGTCGCCGCGCCAGCTTCGGACCTTGCAATCAAGCCGGCTGGTATCGATCATGTGCACGCCGCAGGGGCGCCGATGGCAGGCCTCACCGCGTGGCAGTTCCTGATCGAGCTGGGGCACAATGAACCGAATCCGCTCCAACCGGAGATGCATCGCCCGGTGCCGCTCAACGGCAAGACGGTGCTCGTCAATGGTGCCGCGGGCGGCGTGGGGCACTTCGCGGTGCAACTGGCTAAATGGAAGGGTGCGCACGTCATTGCGGTGGCATCGGGCACGCATGAGTCGTTTCTGCGCGGGCTCGGTGCCGACGAATTCATCGACTACACCAAGAGCCCTCCCGAGGACGTCGCCCATGACGTTGATCTCGTCCTCGATACCCTCGGCGGTCCCACTACCGGTCGTTTCTTGCGTACGCTCAAGCGTGGCGGCGCTTTGTTTCCAGTGTTCTTAGGCTTCTCCGACGCCGAGGAGGCCGCGAAGCTGGGCGTCACGGTATCGATGACCCAAGTGCGCTCAAACGGCCCGCAGCTGGCGGAATTAGGTCGCTTGCTTGATGCCGGGACGGTTCGCGTCGCCATCGACAGCACGTTTCCACTTTCCGAAGCTCGCAAGGCACATGAACGAGCCGCCGGTGGACACATTCAAGGCAAGATTGTGCTCACGGTCGTGTAGGACGACAGCACGAATGATTATCGCACTCCTCGTGGAACGCGAATGAGCTTTGAAGAAATTTGCTAACTTAATTAAGAAAAAAAGGATGAACAACAATGATTATACTTATGGGTTATGTTCACCTAAATCCGTCTGATGTGAATGAGTTCACTGCAGACGTTCAGGCCGTCGTTTCCAGCACGAGAGCGGAAAAGGGATGCCTCTTTTATGCCTTTACTTTGGAAGATGCGCGCGACGGACGCATGCTGACTGTCCAGCGGTGGCAAGATCAAGAATCGCTGACGGCCCATGTTGAAAGACATGAGTCGGCGCCCTTTTTAAAAAAGTGGGGAAATAGGATGAGAATGGACATTCTAAAATACGATGTCTCGAACGAGCGCTTGTTCATGGAGTAAAAGAGGTCGAGTAAGGGCTGCTCTTGGCAGCAGAAGTAAGAAGGATCCGCCGCGGCGGATCCTTCTGCTTTGTATTGAACTAAAGTATCGGCTCATTGAACATAATTGCCCGTTAGCATAATGACTTTATTTTCTTTAGACAAGTATCAGTTTAAGGAGGGGGATCCCCTTCCTTTTTGTACTGTCGGGAATGATAGAATTGTAGTACAACAAACTACTTCGTACCTATGTTCCGTTTAGGCTGGTTCAAAAAGAACTCTTCCGTGAAAGCTTCTAGGAGAAGGCAGGTGGAGAGTCAAGGTTAGCCGAGGAAAAGGGAGAAAAAAGCAAAGCTCTTTGGGGCCTAGCCGAGGTGGAATGAAAAAAGGGAAACACGATCTTACGCGTCCACCTCTGAGAAGCGACATGAATCGGCTACTTTGGACGCGGTTTCCCTTTTTTCATGGAACCGTGCAGGGATGACCCCTCAGCAGGGGACCCAAGAAGCTGGAGCGTTTTCTCCCTTTTCCTCTCCTCCACCACAGCCTCACGGACCACTTAACCAAAGGACCCGGGCGAACTTCCCACATTTTTCTTATTTCCTATCTGTCTTCCTTTACAACGAAAATACGCAAAAGCTGGCTAGATGCTGAAGAAGCATTGCGAACCAAATTAAAGGCGACCAGGATGTAACGAAACGTCCCTTTCCATAGTCATAAAGGAGAGGGACGTTTTTTTGTTATTTTTTCACGGGCTTTGCAGGCAGAGACTGCTCCAGCATGTACCGATACACCGGGACCTCATCCCCTTTTTCTACGGGGATAAAATTGAAAGAGACATAGCTGTCCGCGGACTCTGGTTCCATAGCCAGCGCGATAAAGTTGGCGTTGGGTTGGCCCATGTGGAATACATAGCTGCCAGCAGGGAATGTTTTGGTCTTTTCTTCCACATTGGTCGTGACTTCATTGGTAAAGTGGCCGTTTTCGTAGATCTTGTTTACTTTGTTATCAGCTACCGTGTAGCTCTCGACGGTCACTGTGGTTTCCCTAGATAGCGTGCTTACTTCGACGCCGAGTTGCTCCAGCCTTCTCGCGATTTCATGATAGCCGGGTGGCATGATATAGGCAGTTGGCCGTTCTCTTTCCAGCACCGGATAGGCATCAGTCGAGCTGACCCAATCAATCGGGGCTTCGACTCGTTTTGCTTCTGCCAAATCTACAACGACAAGCTTTTGATCAGGAACCAGCTTGTTTTCACTCACGACAATGATTTTGTCGTTGTCGTCTGCCTTTCGCCCTTTTTCCGTAATCTCCTGGCGGGCTTTCGCGACTGCAGCTTTTATCTCCGTTGCATGGGCCGCAGCAGATTGAATAAAGGTAGCGTGGGTGATCACCTGGCTATAGACGCGACGTTCAAAATCTGCATGCCCTATTCCAATCCCGCGTGTTTCCACGAGGTAAGTGAGCGTGTTCTTCAAGCCTAATGCATTGCGCCCGATCCGGGTCTCCGTGCTACCCTCCGTGGCGACGACTTTGCCCTCTTTGTTTTTGGCTAATGTAAAGTAAGGGTGGTGCGTGAGCTTTTCTTGATCCAGTGCCTTTTCCACTACAGGCAAAAGCAGCTGGTCAGACATTTTTCGTAACCCTTCCGGAATGTTCAAGTTTTTAGCGGAGGAAATCAGGACGTCATACGAGGAGTTCGCCCCTTTTTCACCGACGTTTGCGAATGGACTGTAGTTGACGCCATATTCATGAGCGTCCAGCACGACATCCGGCGCATACTCATTGATCGCTTGATGAATCGCTTGAACTTCAGGATATTCCACCTTCATGTAGTCTCGGTTGGCATCCAGATCTGTGCCGATGTATCGCTTAAAGGCGTAAGACCCGTCCGGATTGATCCGCGGGACGACAATGACATTCACTTTGTCGAGCAGGTCGGTACCCAGTTTATCTTCGGCGAGCCATTTGGCGATCACCAGAGCAGACTCCCCAGCAGCCGGCTCGTTTCCGTGAATTTGTGCCTGCAGCCAAATGAGCGGCTTCTTTTTGTCCGCCTTTACGTGATCCGGGTCTTTGCTAAAAATCAGGAGGGGTATTTCTCGGCCTTCCAGGGATGTACCGATGTTAACTAGTTTTGCATGTTTGTTTCCTTTTACCAGTTTGGTTATGTACGTGACCATCTCTTCTTGAGAGGTAAAAGCAGCTTTGTCATTTAGAAAGCCAGGTGTTCCAAATTCGATGTCAGGTGTAGGAAACAGGTCTTTTATAGCAGCAGGCTGTACATAGGAGGGGCCATACCCGTAATACGGGACGAACGGCTTCTCTACCTTCGCTTCCGCTGCTGATGCTTGATTGACTACGAGAGGTACGTGCCAAGCAGAACCTCCTGCCAGCAGTGACACGACAAGGAGTGCAGTGGTGGAAACGGTGTAACCAACTTTCTTGTCCATTACATTCCTCCTCAAAAGGCAGTTCATGTCAATATAAACCAAAATTATCAGAGTATTGTCGCAATGTTAATCATCCAGAGTGTTCATTTTTTAGGAACAGGATGTAGGACTTATGTGTGATCAAAGGAGAATAAAATGGATAAATATGGATAATTGATCATTTGATGGATAGGGGGATGTCATTTGTTTCGGCTAGCAAGCATTCTTCTCGTGTTGATCATGTTCATAACCGGAGCTACAGTTGTTCCAACAGAGGCAAACGCCAACGCCAGCCCAAGTCCATGGATGAAGCCGATGGTAAAGGAGACCAGCAATGCGATCAAAGGTGGGACTCACAAGCAGCAGCTGTACACGTTTGGCGATGGAGACGTGTACTGGATGCACCAGGTCACTGGTCAGCAAAATCAAAAGCCTTACGTATTGACCGTCCCGATCAAAGGAGACAGCGTCACGTTCCGCTATCGAGCGATTTCAGAAAACAAGCAGCCGTATTGGGCTGTCGTAAATTTGCGAGACGTCCGTGTCCTTCCGGTGGCTTCCGGGTTCATTGAATCGGAGGGCAGGTCCATCTGGATGGGCAAGCCAATTGTGTACGCTCCGCTGGGCAGAGGAACGATAGACGAAAAGCGGGGGATGGAACTTCCTATCGAAGTAAATAAAACGGCGAACGGCTATACGCTGAGCGTTCAGATGCCGGTGAGAGCAGGGCTCGTCAGTGAAATGTGGGCATTGGAGTCCAGGGAGCCGCTCGTGGTGTGGGGGAAGGAATCTTTGAACAGTGTCTGGCTGTCGCTGGATGTCACCGATCAAGCGAAATGGCTGTATGACGGCTACTATTACAAAAGCCCATCGACATATGAACCCTATACAGAGACCTCCTACTGGCGCATTCCTGAAAATTACGTCCTACGCTCCTTTTTGTATACCGGTGGGAGCAAGGCGGCACGGGACATGGGATACGTCATGCTAAAAGCCAGTCTTAGGCAGCAAGATGAGCAAGGATATTGGAAAACACTACCGCGTTCACAGTGGTTAAAAGAAGATTACGGCATACCTGAAGGATTTTACGATACCCGATTTAATACAGGAGCGGCAGACTTGATGCTCAAAGGGTGCGTCCAGTATCAAGAAGCAGAATTTTGTGAGTCGGCTCAAAAGTATGCGACTTACTTCCAGCAGCATGCAGTGGGGAATCACTACGTCATCGAAGGCGTCCGTCCAGGTTGGCTGGTAGGGGATTATGCTTCGGTCGGCAGAGAAGGAAAGACGCATGTCTCTCTCAACCACCAGCTTGCTGAGATCAACTACCTGTACAGCAGCTACCTGCAATTTGGCAATCCTACCGATAAGGACCTTGCCGATATCATGCTGGGAGGAGTGGTCAATCTCGGCTCCAAGTGGATCTTGAATAACGGTGATTTGCACTATGCTTATTTTCCGAATGGCACCTTTGGTCGAGCGGACTATCCTTACCTGACGTACAATGATTTGGTGGAAACACAGCGACTCTACAACTTGCTGCACGGCATGGAGGATGAGACGATCGCCAAGCTGATTGAGAGCAAGCTCGCATGGATGAAACAAAACAATGTAGCGTATAGTCCAGCTCAATAAATAGAGGGTAGTCTCCGCGTCTGATCCAGACGAAGGGAGGCTGCCCTTTTTACGTGTTACACTACGGCTGCTTCTTTTCGGTTGCTCTCATATTTGGTTGGAGGATGTCTTTACACTTCTGTATTTTTCAATGCGAACAACGTAAGAAAACTGACAGCTTCACGCAATTCCACACTCAGCCGGCCAGCGATATCGGGCGTAATGCCTTCCTTGTAGACGGGCTCTTCTTCCTGCAAAAGAAAGCCGTTTTCCGTGGCGAGTTTCTTTGCTTCCCACGGCATCATCGTATTTTGAATGATATCTTCTTCATACAGACGGCGATAGCTATGGGCGCGAGGTCCAGCAGTCGGTCCCAAAATACCGAGCACGAGGGTGCCGCCTGGCTTGAGGACGCGGCGAAGCTCCTTGATGGCTTTTAACGGAGATGGGGTGAATTCCACGACGTTTATGGAGAGAATCCCGGCGAACGTATCATCAGCAAAGGGCAGTTGGCTAATATCTCCGGTCTGAAAAGGGATGGATAATCCGTCTTTTTTTGCCCGGTCATTCGCCAGACGAATCATTTCCCCGGCAATGTCGATCCCTTCCACCGTATAACCCGAAGCCGCCAGTCTGCAGCTTGCGAATCCGTCCCCACAGCCTGCATCGAGAATCGGGCCATCCGTTGAAGAAACCTGACGTTGTAAAAAAGGCAGGATGGTACGGCGGCTTCCCTTTTCCCACATGTTGTCACTATTCGAATGCCAGTCAGCGGCAAATTGATCCCAATGAGTGACTGATTTGGTATGCCATTGATTCATTGTTCGCACTACCCCTTTCTCATTCCTTATCCATGCCCATATTGTACCAAGCAAACGCTCAATTGCGTACTTTAATCAATGAAAGCGTTTGAGCGTTTTCGCGTTATTCCGCGTTCTTGCACGAGTAAGCGTTTCCAATGTACTCTCATGATAACGACAAAATAATCCCAATTACCCAAAAAAACGAAACAATTGAATAATCAGGAAAATGGAGGGGTAGCAATGAGCAACACCGATTTTTTTCCGATTCAGGACTGGGACTATCTAGAGTTTTACACCGGGAATGCCAAGCAAACGATGCACTATTTTATCAAAGCGTTTGGCTTTGAAGCGGTCGCGTACTCCGGACTGGAGACCGGTTCTCGCGAGAAAGTATCTTATGTACTCAAGCAAAATCACATGACGTTCGTGATCAGCGGAGCACTTACGCCAGATAGCCCAATCGCTGAGTTCGTGAAAAAACACGGAGATGGTGTGAAAGACGTGGCTCTGCGCGTAGAAGATTGTGAGCAGGCTTACCGTGAGGCTGTGACTCGCGGTGCGATTCCGATCATGGAACCGACAGAGTATACCGATAAACACGGAACGATCAAGAAAGCAATCATCGGGACGTACGGTGAAAACATTCACTCGTTTATTGAGCGGAAAAACTATAACGGCCCATTCTTGCCGGGCTTTATTGCTTACGAAGCTCCCGTAAAGAGCGAAGGCACAGGAATCATCGGCATCGACCACATCGTTGGAAACGTGGAAGTAATGGATGAGTGGGTGTCGTATTATGAGAAGGTCATGGGCTTCACCGCTGTACAAAATTTCAGCGAAGACGATATTTCGACCGAGTATTCGGCACTGATGTCCAAAGTCATGCAGAGCGGAACGGGTCGTATCAAGTTTCCGATCAACGAACCTGCAGAAGGACGACGCAAATCGCAGATTCAAGAGTTCCTGGAGTTTTACAAGGGACCGGGAGTTCAGCACATTGCGATTCTGACCAACGACATTATCAGCACGGTCAGCAAGCTGCAGGCCAATGGAGTGGATTTCCTCTCCGTACCGGATACGTATTACGAGGACCTGATGGAGCGAATTGGGGAGATCGATGAAGACATCGAGGCACTGAAAAAGCTGGGTGTCCTCGTGGATCGCGATGACGAAGGGTACCTGCTACAGCTGTTCAGCAAGCCGATCGTGGACCGCCCGACGCTGTTCGTAGAGATCATTCAGCGCAAAGGGGCGCGGGGCTTTGGGAATGGCAACTTCAAAGCACTATTCGAGGCACTGGAGCGGGAGCAAGGACGTCGCGGTAATTTGTAAGAGAAGACGGATGGAGGGGAAACCCATCGGCTGCTATTGCGGTTGATGGGTTTGTTTTGCGTTGTACTATCAGAAAGCATAAAAATTCTAAGGATGATAGGATAAGAAAAACTTAGGCTTTCGCAAATTGGACTTGGCGATAAGTCAAGTTTTCCAAAAAGATAGGAATTTATAAGTTTTTTGAGCTGCGGTGGTGGGGAGAAGCAGGTTTCCGATCTACGCTCCGGCCTTTTCCCACCGAACAGGTTCGGCGGCCCCGCAAAGGAGTATAGACTGTCCGCTCCACAACGATTCA
>JARDZO010000412.1 GCA_029240815.1 Brevibacillus sp. | reverse complement strand
GGTAAAATAAAAATTCACACATTGTAAAAGGTTCAAACATACATGTAAACCCTTTACAATATGTGAACGCTTAAAAAAATCTTTTGTTTAACTTTATACTACCACAGCCCGGTGAGGAAAGCAATCAAATAAGTGACGGCAAAACAGGTCGTCTTGCCGCCTTTTGTATGCAAACTTAGGAGAAAACCTTCACGCGTCCCACACGTCCCATGCGGGCTGTCATTGTAATATTTTCCCTGTATTCTGACAAACTGCGTAAACAACTTTACACTGAGTGAAAGTAGCGATAACGTTGGAAGTGGAATGCAAGTCAAGATAGCAGCAAAAGACGAGGGTAGGAAGGAGGCAGTTTGGTAATGGAGGCTGATCAAAAAGAGAAGCGAGTACTGGTCGTGACTTCAGTCGACGCTGAGCGTGAAGCGGTTTTGCGGGGGCTTCGCGATGACAGCCGGTTCACGGTTCGAATTGGTGGGGTAGGTCCGATCGCAGCAGCGGCGAGCACGGCGAGGATTTTGGCGACAGAAGAGCCGTTTGATCTGGTCATATGTGCCGGGATCAGCGGTGGTTTTGTCGACCAAGCGGAGGTAGGCTCTTTGGTCGTAGCCAGTGAAATCGTATGTGCTGACCTCGGAGCAGAAACGGCAGATGGATTTTCCAGCTTGGACGAGCTCGGATTTGGTTCTGCCAGTGTCCCCGTCGATCAAGAGCTGGTGGCACATGTGACAGATGCCCTGCACCAAGCAGGCTTGTCTGCGAAAAAAGGACCTGTCCTCACACTGTCCACTGTGACAGGTACAGCCGCGACGGCGCTGGAGCTTTCCAGAAGGATGCCAGGTGCTGCTGCCGAAGCGATGGAAGGGTATGGAGTAGCTGTTGCCGCGCAGGATGTCGGATTGCCGGTATTAGAAATCCGGGCGGTATCCAATGCGATTGGTCCACGAGACAAGTCCGCATGGCGAATGAAAGACGCATTGGCTGCGTTGGAAGCGGCCAGTTCCGTACTACGGGAGGTATTATGATGAAAATTGCATTTTCCCCATGTCCGAATGACACATTTGTATTTCATGCCTGGGCGCACGGGCTCATCCCTGGTGCCCCTGAGCTGGATATCATGTACGCAGATATCGATATCACCAATCACTTGGCCATCAACACGGAAGGCCCGGAAGTCATGAAAATCTCCTATGCGGCTCTGCCATGGGTATTGAATGACTACGCACTGATTCCGTGCGGCGGCGCGTTGGGCAGAGGGTGCGGCCCTCTCGTTTTGACGCAAGACAGCAGCGATCCAGCCCAACTGTCAGGCAAACGAGTGGCGGTCCCTAGTGAGCGGTCAACGGCATATTTGTTGTTCCGATTGTGGGCAGCGCAGAACGTGCCTGGTGGAGTAGGCGAGATTGTCGTCATGCCTTTCCATGAGATCATGCCGGCTGTGCGTGATGGAAAGATCGATGCGGGTCTGGTCATTCACGAAGCGCGATTTACTTACCAAAACTACGGATTGACGTTGATGACAGACTTGGGCAACTGGTGGGAGTCAGACACGGGTCTGCCGATTCCTTTGGGGGCCATTATTGCTCGTCGCTCCATGGATATCGATTCTTTGACCAAATGGACCCGTGCTTCCGTCGAATACGCATGGGCACATCCACAAGCATCCAAAGAATACGTCGCGTGCCACGCACAAGAGATGGCGCCAGAGGTTACGCAAGCGCACATCGATTTGTACGTCAACGAATTTACGCGAGACTTGGGTGAGGATGGATTTGCCGCGATCACGGCATTACTCTCTCGGGCTGCAGATGAGGGGCTTGTCCCGAAATTTGATTTGGCTCTCTTGCGTTCCTGATACATGAAAAAAGACTCTGTAGCAGCTGTGTGGTACGTGCGACAGAGTCTTTTTGTACAGAAAGGAATCAATAAATTTTATATCCAGTACCGTGCAACTCCCCGCTCCACAACGATTCACGGGGAAGCGGTAAAGTAGTAGCCGCTTCGAAGCGAACACAGAGGTACCGCTTCTTGATCCCGTGAATTCGTTGTTCTACTTAGCTGGGTTCCGGAGTCGCTCCGCCTGGAAACCTGCTTCTCCTGCGAGCCGTTGTGGTTTCTAGCCACCTGTTCTACGAGGTTCAAGGGAGCAAAAGCTTATTTTCCCAATCGTTGCGCTTCGAAGGCATTGTCCCCCCGTAGGTTTTTTCTCGAAAAAAACCCTTGGAAAGCTCCCAGGAGAAGGCAAGTGGAAGTGGCAAGGCTGGCTGAGGGAAAAGGGGAAAAAGCGAAGATCTTAGGAACACCAACCAAGGCGTAATGGAAAAAACGAAACACGCATGTAAGCGTCCACCTCTGAGAAGCTCACTGAGACGGCTGCTTTGGACGCGGTTTCGTTTTTTACATGGAGCCGGACAGGGATGACCACAAGTAGGCGTTCCTATGAAGCTGGAGCGTTTTCCCCTTTTTCCTCTCCTCCACTAAAGTCCGACCGACCACCAACAACAGGGGTAAACAATCACCCCGCCTGGATGACGCCACAAGCCAATCGTTTGCCCGAGTTGCCAGCAGGCTGTGTGCGGAAATCGTCCGGATTTTGATGGATAATGATCGTTTTGCCGACGACGTCTGCAGCTTGAAATTTGTTCGTGAAAAAATTCATGCGGGCATACCCATCATTGGAAAAAAGAGAGGGAAAGTCCCCTGCGTGATTGCCATGTGGCTGGTGGGTTGGATTCCAGTGAGAGCCAGCCGACTGAAACGGATCATTTGGATCGCCTACGTCGCACGAGCTTTTATCATGCACGTGAAAGCCGAATGGACCAACGGGCTGCTGTTCACCTCTTGCTGGCTTGTATTCCGGGAGACCGCTGACCTCGACGTAGACTTCCGTGCCGTACGGAACATCTGTAAATACGATGTATCCCTGCAAATCGGGAGCCAAGGGTCCGCCTTGAATTTCCGCAAAAGATTGCGTGGACCTATATCCTTCTTGGGAGGAAACCGATTGGGGGTGGTACCCATAGGGGTGATACATGTTCATGCCATACTCATCCTCGCTATCTGGATTTTCTGGTTCATCATATGTGGTAGTTGGGCGCTGGGTTCCTATAAGAAAGTACGCCTTTTTTCTATTTAACAGATGAGTCTTGATCAGGTGCAGCCTTAGGAATCAAACGAGCCTTTCCCAAAAAGACAGTTGCCAGTAAACTGACGCAGACGAAGACAAAACCTGCGAAAAACACGGCTTGAAAGGAATGGCTTAGCAAACTTCCCATCACACTGACCCCGATCGTCCCGCCAATCGAACGGAAAAACTGCGAAGAAGAAGTGGCAACTCCACGATTTACAGGATCTACGGCTCTCACCGCAGCAGTACCAAGCGTAGGATAGACAGCGCCCATCCCTAAGCCAATGACAATCAAATCCAGAACAATTACATATATGGGAGTATCCTTACCGATCAGCTGCAAGAGGATGAATCCGATGGCCATCACAGCCAGACTCGGCAGGAGAATGGTCCGATAAGATACTTTCCCCATCAAACGTCCACCAATGTTCGAGGTGACGACTGTCGCCAGCATGAGTGGGGATAACAGATAGCCGGCTTGAGAAGGGCTTAACCCGATCCCGCCCTGTACGAACAATGGAATATAGGCAATCGCACTGAACAGCGCCGCGCTGACAAAAAATCCGGAGATGTTTCCGAATGCAATGGCAGGTAGTTTAAAAAGATGGAGCGGAATAATTGGTTCCTTTGTTTTCGTTTCTTGCCATAAGAACAGGGCGAG
>JARDZO010000007.1 GCA_029240815.1 Brevibacillus sp. | reverse complement strand
CATGTAATCAGGCAAACCGGATGTGTGCACAAGCAGATTCTCTACGGTAATATCGGCATAAGGAAAATCTGGAAAGAAGTTGTCAACCTTATCAGTATAGTCGAGTTTCCCTTGTTCTTGCAGGATCATGATGCCCATTGCTGTAAACGCCTTGGAAACCGATGCGAGTTCAAATACCGAATCCGATGACAATCTTTCAGCTGTTTCCCGATTGGCCATTCCGAAGGAATTTTGATAAAAAGTGTTCCCTTCTTCCAAAATCAAAATGTTGCCGCTCCAATTGTTTTGTTCGGCAAGCGTTGAAAAAAGCTCATCAAGCTGGCGGCTTCTTGCATCACTTACGTTGGCTCGCTGTGTCATTTTTCGTTTCCCCCACCCGTTTTTTTATCAAAGATCAGCCCTTACAATTGTGTGCGCAGACTCCACAGCTCGGGGAAAAAGCGATGATCCAATGCTCTCCTCAGATAGCCTACCCCGGACGATCCACCTGTTCCTGGCTTTTGCCCGATAATCCGCTCCACGGTATTCATGTGATTAAATCGCCACTGCTGCTGCTGGCTCGCGATGTCTACCAGCTTTTCAGCAAGCTCGTACAGATCCCAGTATTTGTTCACGTCACGATATACGGTAAGCCACGCCTGCTCGACACTATCGTTGGGCTGATACGCCTCCGACCAGTTCCGTTGCATGCACGCTGCATCCACTGTCAGTCCGCGGTTCGCCATAGCGATGATGGCTGCGTCATAAATGCTAGGCGCGTCCAAAATTTGCTTCAGCTTGGCATACAGGTCTGTCTGATGCTGATAAACCGAAAGCACATGCTCATTTTTGTATCCGAGCATAAACTCGATTATGCGGTTTTGGTAGGATTGAAAACCTGAGGAATATCCCAGCTTGTGACGGAACTGCATGTATTCAGCTGGTGTGAGCGTAGAAAGCACGTCCCACGACTTGATCAACTGCTGTTGAATCCGAGAGACACGGGATAACATTTTGAAGGCCGGCTCCAGCTGATCCTCTTGGATACTCACCATGGCTGCAGACAGCTCGTGCAGGATCTGTTTCATCCACAGCTCGCTCACCTGATGAATCACGATAAACAGCATCTCATCATGATGATCGGATAGTCTCGTTTGACTCGCCAGTAGACGGTCCAATTGCAGATAATCCCCGTAGGTCATATCCTTGTTAAAGTCAGTATGAATCGTTTTCTCCAGCTCATTGCTGTTTTTCATCTGATTTTCCCCCGATTGATTGGTCATCCGCATTGATCTCTCCTTTTTCTACTATCGCTGAGCGAAGCGGCATGAATCCCGTCGTCATTCCGTACTGCAGGCTTCCATTTCCCGATTCAAATACTCTTTCAAACGCCTGCTTGATGCATTTTGGTCCGGTCTGCAAAACGATAGCTCATGAGTAATATCTCCCTTCTATTATGTAAAAGTACAAATAATGAGAATATTAGTTTGAGTAGGAAAATTATAAATATGATGCAATGTCATTAATATAAAATAAATATGATACGTCGTCAAGTAATGGTGTCAAGTTCCTCTGTTCACCTTTGAATTCCGGTCACGATATATTTATTGGATTCGGTTTTCAGAAAGCAACCATCTCCCCAATCAACAAAAAGGCAAAAACCTGCTACGGTAAGACATAGTATCCATTTCAGCGGGAAGGACGACTTGTTGATCGTGCTGATGGAGGACGCGATGAATCGCTTTTATGAAATCGCAAGCATGAGTTATGAGCCGACATCCAAGCAGGAAGCTGTCGAAATGATCACGATGCAAATCCCATTTGGAGGGGGCCATTTTTAGCCAAATCGTTGAATAGCGACAATCTATATCAGCCCATCTAAAAATGAGCCTGCAGTACGAAAAAAGAACGCTCCGGTTTGGAACGTCTTTGCACGTAACATGGGTGGAGTAAGCAAACGATCCTGCAATAACTACTTATAAAATCTGGCTCAAGAAACGCCGCGTCCGCTCATGCTGCGGGCTTTCAAACAATTGCTTCGGCGCTCCTTCCTCAATGATCTGGCCGTCATGCATGACGATGACGCGATCCGCTACTTCCCGGGCGAAACCCATCTCATGAGTCACGACGATCATCGTCATGCCCTCTTTTGCCAGTTCTTTCATCACACCCAGTACTTCGCCGACAAGCTCGGGATCCAGCGCCGAAGTAGGCTCGTCAAACAACATAAGGCTTGGCCGCATCGCCAATGCCCGTGCAATCGCTACCCGTTGTTTTTGTCCGCCGGAGAGCTGGTAGGGAAAGACATTTGCCTTATCGCTCAGCCCAACCTTATGGAGCAGCTCGTTCGCATAGGATAGCGCCTGTTCATATTTGATTTTCTTCACGTGGACAGGTGCTTCGATGATGTTTTCCATCACGGTCATATGCGGAAACAGGTTGAAATGCTGAAACACCATCCCGACGTTTTCACGAATGTGGTTTAAATTGTCCCTCTTCGGGTCAACCTGCTTGCCATCGATATAGATAGCGCCGCTGTTAATCATCTCTAGAAAATTCAAGCAGCGTAACAGCGTGCTTTTCCCTGAACCGCTCGCTCCAATCAGGACGACGACCTCGCTTTTCTCTACGGTGAGATTGCAATCTTTCAGTACGTGCAGATTGCCGAACGATTTGTTTAGCTGCTTTCCTTCAACCATCGTCTGTTTCATGTTCTTCCCCCTGCCTTTTCGACATCCATACGTTTCTCCAGTTTATTTAACACAAAGGTAAAGAACAGCACGAGAACGAGATAGTATAATCCGGCGATCGCGTACGACTCAAACTGCAGGAACGTACGAGCGGCAGTCGATTGTGAAGCCAGGTACAGCTCCTGAAAACCAAGCAAACCGACCAGTGAAGAATCTTTCAGCCCTATAATAAACTGGTTGCCGAGTGGTGGGATCGCCCGCTTAAACGCCTGTGGCAAAATAATCCGCCGCATCGCCAACGGGTACGGCATTCCCAGCGAGCGGGCGGCTTCCATTTGACCTCGGTCAATCGATTGAATCGTTCCTCGGAAAATCTCGGCGATATACGCTCCGCTATGAATAGCAAGTGCCAATGCGCCTGCCCAAAAGTCGGACAACAAAATGATTTTGGCGATCCCGAAATAGAGCACCATAATCTGCAGAATAAGCGGTGTACCGCGGATGACGGTAATGTAGGTTTTTGCGATTCCACTCAGTACTTTCGAGTCAGATATCCGCAAGAAAGCAAAAACCAACCCGATAATGATAGCAATCACGAGGGAAACTGCAGTAAGCTGAACAGTGAGTCCTGCTGCCTTTAAGAAACCAAACCACGTTTCACTTAGTAGGTTAAGGAAATCTTCCATTCTGCACGCTCCTTAAAAAAACATGCGCAACACGGATGCGGCGCATGTTTTTTGTCAATGATTAGTTCGATGTTGACAGCATGTCTTTGTTGAACCACTTCTTGCTGATTTCCAGATATGTCCCATCACTTTTCATCTCATTCAGAGCCTTATTTATCGCATCCAGCAGCGCTTGATTTCCTTTTTGGACAGGAATGCCGCACTTGTCGACGAACAGTGGTTCGCCGATTGCAATCGCCGGCAGTTTGCCCTTTTGAATTGCATCCATTCCTACACCAAGATCAGTGATGACGACGTCGATACGCCCTTCATTTTTCAGTTCCTGCAGTGCAAACAGGTCGGTCTCATATTCTTTTACCTTGCCTTCCGGTCCAACCAATTCCTGTGCAAAATCCTTGTAAGTAGAAGCAGTGACGACTCCAACCGTTTTTCCTTTCAAATCATCCTTGCTTTTGATCCCAGAGGAGTTCTTCTCGTTAACAAACATGACGGCTTGCTGCAGCAGATACGGCTCAGAAAAATCAACTTGTTTTTTCCGTTCTTCCGTAATCGACATGCCGCCGATAATGGCATCGTACTTGTCTGCTTTCAGTCCTTGTAAAATCGAGCCCCACGGTGTCTGGACGGCGACGCCTTCCAATCCCAGCCGCTTGCTGATTTCCATCGCCACATCGACATCAAAGCCGATCAAGTTGTTATCCCCATCCGTATAGTTGTACGGCTTGGCCATACCGCTTAAGGCAAACAGAAATTTTCCTTCCTGTATGGTTTTCAGCTTGGAAGCGTCAACTCCATTGGCCTCAGCCGGTTTGCTTCCTTGTGTTTGACCAGTGGTGCTTGCCCCCTGATTGCCGCCACAGCCCGCAAGCAACAACGAAAATGAAAGCATAAAACTAAAAAACACACCCAGACCTTTACGCATTCTCATTTCCCCCTCATCATTTTTGCTCTCTTACTTTTCACATTTCTATTGCTGTGCGTACATGTAAAAGAGATGGTATACGGGCAGCATTGGCGCCTTCTACTCCCTTCCGCTGCGAATGACGCTTCCTGCGGTTACGCCGGTGTACACGCCGTGTTCGACGGCAATCTGCCCATTGACCAGCACATACTCGATTCCGAGCGGTTCTTGCAGTGGATCTTCATACGTTGCCTGATCTATTACTGTGTTTGGATCAAAGACGACGATATCTGCCCAGTTCCCTTCGCGCAAAAAACCTCGATCCTTTAGCCGCAGCAATTGTGCCGGCGCCCCAGTCATCTTACGGACGGCTTCCCAGATCGGGAACGACTGTTTGTCTCGTGAATAATGACCTAGTACACGGGGAAACGTTCCGTACAGGCGGGGATGCGGTTTGCCTCCGAAGACTCCGTCCGAACCAACCATGTGCAGCGGGTGCTTCATCACCTGGAGAATATCCTCTTCCACTCCCCAGTGAATAATCATCGTTACCGCCGATTTCTCCTCAATCAGGAGGTCAAGCGCCGCGTCGGAGGGGTCGACACCTTTCAGCTCTCCAATTTCCTTGACGCTCTTTCCTTCAAGTTCACGGTTCTTCTCAGAGGCGACAGAAGCGATGACAATATTTCCCCAGCCATTATTGCGAACGGTATTATCGTACTTGCCGTTGGTCAGCATTTCGTGCTTGACCCGTTCGCGAATGGCCAGGTCCGTTAACCGGTCAAGCATTTCCGCTGTTCCACCGTCATGCATCCAGGGTGGTAGGATCGCCTGAAACACGGTAGATGCTGCGGTATACGGATACTGATCAAAGGTGATTTCGATTCCCTCGGCCCGACCTGCCTCAAGCTTGGCCAATGCCGGTGCGAGCTTGTCGCGGTTGATGCTGCCGCACACTTTGAAATGCGATACATGCAACCGAACCCCCGATAGGCGTGCGGCATCAATCACTTCGTCCAACGCTTCCAGCGAGAGATTGCTCTCGTTGCGAATGTGGACGACAAAACAGCCGTCGTACTTGGCAGCGGCTTTGCAAATCTCCACCAATTCTGTCTTATTGGTAAACACGCAGGGCGGATACTGGATGCCGGATGAAACACCGAATGCACCATGACGCATTCCTTCTTCGACCAGCTCGGCCATTTTCTCAATTTCTGCCGGTGTGGCTTCACGCGCTTCAAAACCCATCGCCAGCGTTCTGACTCCTCCGTGCGGAACCAGATAGGCAGCATTCCCTGCAAGCTTCGAGCTTTCCAAAAAAGTGAGGTACTCGTCGACTGTATTCCACGGCCAATCGGGAAAATCGCCGTTCAAGCCCCTGAGCTGCTGCTGCCAAAGCGGTTTGGTTATTTCAGACACAGGTGCCACGGAGATTCCATCTTGGCCGAACAGCTCTGTCGTCACTCCCTGCAGCACCTTAATCTTGTGAACGTCCGGTTTTGTACACCACAAATCAGAGTGAACATGTGGGTCGATAAAGCCTGGAGCCACAACGAGGCCGCTCGCATCGATTTCCACTTTTCCATTTTCATCATCCAAATTGGAAATTTTGGATATTTTCCCTCCGCTAATACCGATGTCTAATCGCGTCCACGGGTTCCCTGTCCCGTCACAAACCATCCCATTGCGAATCAGAATGTCAAACATGTTGGCCTCCTTCTTGGACTCCTTCAGTGAAATCTTTTTCATTATTCTTTTGTGTAAAGAGGAATGAGTGTAACTGATACAACTGGCGGGGTCTTCCTCTTGAGACCGGCTGTTCTTCGCCGACGACATTCGCTAGATCGGATTGCTCCAGCTTGCTGAGAATCCGTCTGGCACTGCGGATCGTTATGCCAAAGCCAGTCGCCAGTTCGGCGGCGGTCACTTTTGAACTGCCGTGGCTTTGGCAGTATGAGATCAACCTGTTAACCGTACCCACGCTCAAGCCGGTTTTGCGGGCGAACTGTAACCGCTGTGGATCATCGCTGCGGACGGAATACCCGATCACACGTTCTTTGCCCAGCAAACCTAGCACGTTGCCATCTTGCATGGCGATGTAGCAGCTTCTACCACTGCCTATTCTTGCCTTTTGCAAGGCTTCTCTCGCTTTGACTTCCGCTTCGTTGGCGGTTCTGCCCAAACCAATCCCGATGCTGGCTGTTAGGTTCAGTTGGTTGACGATCTGATCGAGCAGCGGGTAGTGGCTAAAATTATGGGTCGTACGTTCAATGACGCCGCGTGTGGTGACGAATGTGATTTCATCACGATCCGACCAATTCATCAGAGCTTGGGTTTCCTCACAGTAGTCAATTAAGATCTGCTGGACGGCCAATTTCTTGCGCTGCAACTCATATTCGGAAGTGCCTGATTTTTGCGCGAAGCTGTCTACGCTAATAATCACAATCGCTAACTGCGTATCACTGAGATGTACGCTTTTGCCTTCCAGCTCAGCCCGCTGTAGACACTCTTGAATGGCTGTTTTAGTTGGGATAATACGGTAGCAGGGGACACCCAATTGCACTAGCTGCTTATAGACGGAATTCATGCAGGTAAGCACAGCATCTACTTGCTGATTCATCCATAGTTGGTAGTGAAACTGCATCATATCATCCGTTTTTTGACCAAGCTGGAACTCCTTCACGTACATCTTTTCAATCCTGATATCCAGCTCTTCCAGTCTTTCTTCAATCTCTTCCTTGCGCAAAATGTCGATGCTGAACCGCAGGCGATCGTTTTTGTACCGATCTTCCCGCAAAAGCTGAAAAAAGACACGGTACAAACTCGTTCCATTATGCGGAAGGTAGATCATTGGTTTCCCTTCCCCTACCTCTTCACGCGCAAGTTGATAAGGAATCGGGCCGGCGAATAACAAAACGTCCACTTCGCTCTTGCACTGACCAACCAGACGCATTGTTTCCTCGACATCTTTGTAGACAATCGGAAGCAGGGTTATGGTCGGAAATGATATCGCAACATCTATGACCTCCTCTACCAAATCGCAAGGACCAATGAACGCAACCTTAATTTCCATATTTCCCACCACTTTCTTCAACTCTAATGATTTTTTTGATCGTGTGGCGGTATTGTTTTAAATTTTCGAAATCTTTTATCTCATCTTACCTAGGTGAGTGAATATCGGTCAACATCCGTAAGTGGACCTTATTTCAACAAATAAATCATCATATCCTGGATTCACAGTCGTGTCAGCCTTCAACGGAGCGAATAGTGGAAAATTGCGGCTTTTGACATGACCGCTGCCCCCTCTCACAAAGAGGCAGGTCTGGATGGGGCACCCGTTCTGGGAGCACGAAAAAAGCAGGAAAGATATCGCACATCTTTCCTGCTTTTTTGTCGTTTAGTACGGTCTATGCCTGTTGCCACATCAGTCTTGTTCAGCCAACCTCATAATGGAACAAAATCAACATATCTTCTATCGCTTCGGCCTTCAATCTGTAGTGAATCGTATCGCCATCCGTGATGGTTTGACGGTATGCTTCCGCCAGCTGGGCAATGTCAGCCTCCTTAATGGCGACATGCCATTCGCCTAAATCCGATGGGGACAATGCCGTTACCGCATGAGGCACACCTCCATAGAAAGGATTTGCGGGAAGGGCAACTTCTATCTCTGAGAGGCTATCCTGATGTCTGATGGACACCTTGAGAGGAGCGCCGGAATCATAGTCGGAGCAATCTTTCCATTTCAGAAACAGTTCGATTTTCTTCAACTCGATGTTCTTATCACGGTGCTTATAAGGGAAAGCCATGGATGAAAGATTCAAAAGAAGCTGTTGACCATCCAGTGCATTCACCGGATGAAGGAATCGGTGCCACTCTCCTGACATCTCCGTTCTGGCAGAGAGCAGCAGTAACTGGTTTTGCGGAGGGTTTGCATTTGCCCATTCGTCCAAGAATGCCGCTTTTAGCGCTCCCCCTCCTTCGCGGGCCGTATAGCGTAGATGCAGTACAACATCTGACACAGAATCCGTATCGAAGGTATTGCAGGCTTTTGGCAACTCAATTTTCCAACGGCTTACCGCACCTGCCCCTTCAAAAGGCAAATACCGCTCATCCCTCAAATTCAGCTCGAACATGCCGCTATCGCTCTGAGCGCTGCTCGTCGCAATCGATTGGTTGATACCGAACTGATCGGCAAATCGAATGTCTTCGTCGGAGGTGCGGGCATATTTGCCGCCTGACAAAGAGCTGTTTTTACGTATCGAGCTGTGAAGAAGCGTTAGCGTACTGTTCACACCCGAATAGGGACCCGTGACGCATGGGATGGATACGCTAACCGATTTGATCCGTCTCATGTAATGTCCCGGATAATCCATGTCGAACAAACTCTCCGGCAGTTCAACGTAGCATTCCCCTGTCTCCTTCAGGAGGATAAGCGCCAAAGGATCAGTCAGCGCAATGGAAATATGCTTCGTCAGTTCATACTCGCGTTTGTTCTGCTCGAGATACGTGAGATCCATCCGCTTAAGGTCGGCCAGCAACTTATCGCCTGAGAGCAATCCTTTTTTCATACTATCCCAATAGCCGAATTTGATATAGGTTTTGTCTGTGCCAAGCTCAAATTGAAAAGCCCTTTCAGCCCGCTTCGCCATATCATAAGCCATGTTATAGCTTTGGAAATAGAGCGCCGACGTTTGTGAAACCATCCAATCGTACAGCTCAGCGTTCGTGTATTTTTCCTTCATATATCTCTCGATTTCTTGTGAGTTGCGGATTTGAGCTTCCTGATTGCGCAATTCCTGTTCGGCGATGGAAAGGCGGATTTCCGCTGCGGCTATCTGTTTGTCGATTTGCAGCAGCTCGGTTTTCGCCAAGTTTGCTTGAAGATTCCAGTCATCCCGTCTGCGTTCATAACTTCCGAGGGTCGCACTTCTGCTTGCTTTATAGTTATCTTGCAGAGAATAATGATTCAAATAACGGGCACGCGCCTGCAAACCTGTGGATAAGTTCGAGCCGCCAAGCTGTGCGGTGATTACTGGACTTGCTACACCGGATGTACCAATCGTTACGTTGGGTATTTGCGTGGCTAACTGAGCCGCGATTTCATAACGCATGATATGATGTGACCTGTCGTTTGCATCTTTTAGTTTGTTTAATTGCTCCTGCTCGTAGATGTTGATGAAAGGCCGGTTGTTGTAATATTCTAACCTGATTTGAATCAGTTCTTTGGATTGGTACAGCCCTTGGAGCGTTTCCTTGCTTTCTTCAACCTGCTTTTGCTTCACTTGCAGCATGGCATTTAACAGCGATGCCTCGTGTCCGGAGCGCAGGAGCGACAATTTCTCGGTATCACGCTTTTCCAGCGCAGTCAGCAATGCCGATCCGAATGTTTTCACTTCTCCGCACAATTCCATTGATTTATGAACCACAGTCGAATAACGATACTGCGGCAACGGCCCGTTAGCTTCCTGGACTGCCGAAGCGATATCGACTCCTGCGGACGCCGCTCGGGCAAGTACTCCCGGGTCGATCGGAGGCTGGAACAATGGCATCTGCCGAACGACACCGTCAATGTTCATGCTATTGCGGATTTTGAACAACCGATCCGCAACGGTGTCCCAATATCCCAGAAGCTTATCATTTGGCGGAATGCTGAAATACAATGCCGTGCCGATCGAAAGAAGCGAAGGCGCCACGGATTCGTTCCTGTATACTGGCTCCGACGATGCAGGAATCCAATTTTCCAACTGTACCAACGCGTTTGAAAATGCATCCAGTTTCGGAGCCAAATCGGTATAAGAATTCGGGCGGAAATTTGGCTGTTTTGGACCGGTCCGAGGCCGTTCTCCAAGCAATTCCGCTGCGATGATATACATCTGTGTCGCTTCGTTGATCGACTCGATGGTTTCTTTCCTGAACAACTGGTCTCCCCATGCAATCAGGTTATCCAAATATTTCATGACAACCGATTTCTGATAGGCGGAAATCCGGATACGGGCGATCAGATGTGGATTAAACGGGTCGTTCTTCCATGCGGCAATCAGCTTCTCCAGCTCCAACTTTCGTGTCAACATCTCCGGATCGTTTCCATTGTATTGAAGAAGCATCATGTATTCCTGGAGAGATTGTTTGGCGTCGTTCATCCGAAACGGGAGCAGTCGCCAAAACCGTTCGGGTGACGCTGATGAAGCATCCATCGGGTTGAAAATGTAATGAAACCATCGCTGAGATTCTTCGAAATGCTGGTTTTTGCTTAGGCGGTCAGCTAGCATGAGCGGCGTGTGGAAAAAGATCTCCCAGTTATACAAGGAGTACGGACCATATGACGTAAAATCCACGTTTTCCGCTGGATAAGGCATATTCACCCGGTCAACGTTTGGTTCATAGATCGCCACGAAATTCTCTTCCGCCATGCTCTGTGTTTCGATGCTAAGCAATCGGTCGATACCACCTGTATTCAAGTTCTCGACAAAAGCTGTCACATACGGATGGAAGGCCGCATGCATCAAGAGGTAGCTTCCTCCATAGGGTGACGAAAGCGGAAGTACGTATCCGTTGCTCATGAAACGGTTGTTCACCAATAAGCTGTTGATGCTGTGGAAGGGCGACGATGTTACAAAGAGCACTCTTTTGGAATCTTGGTAAAAAAACGGCCGGCTTCCATCAAAGCAATCGTTATTCTGCGGATATATGATTTTCGTGTTGGGATCACTTTGAAGTTTCATGACATCGGCCGTTTCATAGGGTGCCATTTCAACACTTCCGTCACCGTTAGTGTCAATCGGTATAATCAATCTGGGAAAATTGATTCCAAACCTGCTGATTGTATTGTTGAACATGAACGCCGAAGCAGGGGCTGGAAATTTCATTGACATTAAATCCGAATACACGGGGAATACGTCGACCTTACCGTTCGGATTACTCAATTTAAAGTAAAATAGTCTGGTGTATAACGTGTAACCCCCAAAATATTTTTTTTGGCAATCAATAATCAAGTCATTATTTTCATCCAATTCCGTATGGAAAGATAACTCTTCTTTCTCGTAACCGGTCATATCCAAGCTTGCGTTTGTGACCGTCTTTGGTGACCATTTGCCAAACCGATACTCACTCCAGGCAAGGCCTATCTGAAGGTATTTTTCCGGCAACTGCCCGGCCTGATTTACCGAAGTCGGCTGCTTCGCCATCTCTGTAAAGGTGGGCCAAAATAAGTAGAGACGGCTTTTATACATGACCGGAATCAGATGCTCGCCTTCGATATCGACGTCTACCTTTTCCCATGCCGTCCATGACAAACCATTTTCAAATCTGCGGTAGAAGTATACATACGGACTATTTTGCGTGCGTCCGAATACATGCAAAATGTCGGTGAAATGCCCATCTCCGTGATCCTCGTACTGATGGTACATGGCGCATATGTCAAGCCTCGATACTTGATCGAGCTTCTCCATGTAATTGAATAATGCCGCTTCCGCAGATTCTGTCGTGGCTTCGTTTTCCATAAACTCTTTTTCGAGATCGTTGAAGAAGCTGGATTTATTATCCCGCAGGTCCGGTTCCAACCAGTTTTCCGGATAGAGGAATATTTTGCGGTTCGCTTCCCACACCCGATAATTCCGTATCGTCTGCCAATCGTGTGAAAGATACGGCGAAACAGTTACATCCGGTTCCAAATTCATGAGGCAGCGCTGGACAAAAAGCTGCACGGAAGAGATCGCTTGCGTAATCCGCGACGTTTGTTGCAGAACGCCCATCTCGACGTCGATCAGAAAGTGCGCGAACAGATCGTCCGCACTGCTTATATTCCCCATCGTATGGATCAAATGCGAAGTGAGCATGTTCCGCTGTGTTTCGCGAAGCTTATCTCTAAATGTCTTGGCAATCGTTAGCCACTGCTGGTAGTCATATCTGACTTTTACCGCTTGCTTGATGGCTCCTGCTTCCACAGCAGTGAGGGATGGGACTGCCCATGCTCGGGCCGTCTGCGGCGGGACATTCAGCCGATGCGTCAAAGTGAAGCCTTCAGCCAACCGAATGAGCCATCGTTCATCACGGTAATCCAGTGGGAATCGAAAATGTAGAGCATCCGCTCCAATCCAGTATTTGATTGCTTCCGTATTCCAACCGGTCATGCCGCTCAGGCGTTCGATTACCGACTCTGGCAGGGCGGATTGGTTCTGGTTCCAAGAGACATCGCGCAGCAGTTCGATCCATTCCGTTTTTCCGGAAGCGTAATGATCACGCCAGCTGACCAGCCGATACAATCGCATAAATAGATCCAATCCTACCGGCGGAGCAGCGGCCGGTTCCACCGGAATGTCATTCCAGTTTAATGGTTCCGAGAAGTTGCTTTGGATCATAAAAATAATTTCATCTTTTTTCAAACCGAGCCTGTTCAGGATTGCCCCGATTTTGGCAAGTCGAAGAACAGAATGGTATAATTCGCGGAACCGTTCCGGTTTTATCTGATCCGTGCTCTGCACAAATGCAATGTTAAAAAAAGCATAGGCCATTTTTTGCGACGGTACGGCCGGATTGCGAAGAATGCTGAAGAGGAACAAGCCCACAATCTCCGGATCAAGCTGAACAAAATCCACGAGCCTCCGATTGAGTGCTTGTGTATTTAAAAACATATACCGATGGGATTGCAACACGCCGGCAATGTATTCAAATCGGGACTCTCGATGTAAAACCGAATCGAACATGTCTCTTGCTTCCCTGGGATCGACAAAAGACGAGAACCAATCATCGATTAACCGTGCTTGCATTTCGTTTAAAACCGGCTCTTCCTGGGAGATGAGAATGATCATTTTATCAACAACATCTTTCGGGAACATTTGTGATAGTGTGCTGGCAACCCATGCTTCGCTGTTATCCCAAACACCTGACAAATCGTTCTCGTTCTGTTTCAAATCTTCGCGAATGGTCGTGAGCAGCTCCGTTATCTGCTTTTCAGTAGGAATGGACGCTACGGAGGCAACATCGTGGTGCAGGAGCAGTCCACCCCATTCATGGATCCTAAATCCGCTGTCTAGCACCTCCTTCACGAAACGGACAAATTGCAAGGCTCGCTTACCTTTATCGCCGCCGGGAGCAAAAGGATCGCTCGGAATGAGCGTCCGAAAAGAGACATAATCCGGGATCGTCAAGCGAATTGCTTTGGCAAAGGCAGCATGTCGGTACAATTGCGATAAATTAGAAAGGGTAAGATAATGGTTGGACAGACAAACGCCCGCAAGCTGCTTAAGCTCCTCGCTGCCGATTTGCAGAGCGGCAAGGATCGTGGATTGATGGTTTTCCCATGCCTGCGTTGGATCAACCAATTCGTTTCGCTGTGGTTCGCGAAGCGCAAACACCGCATCCACAGGATCCAAAATTGTTTTATTCAAGAAGAGACGGTCATAAAGGCTCTCATTCTCGCCTGGGGATGGAATCGTTTCGATTGGCATCCACCATTGCAGGATTTCGAGGAAGGGAACGTTCAGTTCCTTCTGCAAACGTGCTGCATTCGCCAATTCAATGATGAATGTTTCATTTAACTGTCCGTCGCTTAAGGCGCAAACTGCCTGGTCCAGCTGTCCGATCGGCCAGTCGAGCTTTCGCTGCAAGCGGACAAACCTGTGAATCCGTTCAAGCGCACCCTCCGATAAAGAGACAATGACGGCCTCATCAAGCGAGTATTGCGATTCATTGAAAACCACTCGCATCTGACCATCCGGGTTAATAAAACGCGCAGCAAGCAGATGCTCCAGTTCTGCATAATCGAGACCTGTTTGCTGCAAGAAAAGCGGAACCCGTTGGAGGGCGTTTATCCAAAGCTCCTCGCCGATCTGGTTTTCCGAAAACCCCCACAGTTTGTATAACGGCGGACTGGCTGGCAGTGTACCGGTTATAATCCTGCACTCCATTTCTGATAGCTTTAACCGTTCCGCCGATATGAAAAGTTCGGAAACCGGCAAATCCCCTCCAGACTGAAATGGACGAAATGCTTCCATTAATTCATCTCGTTTGACATTCAGATGTTCCAAGTAAAGACGTGCTTCTTCTGTCCATAGCGCATAGGGCAAATGCCAAGGGTACAGTTGCTCCGCCAGCGTGTCATAAGCCCCCCCATTCACATACTGGGGACTGGCCCCAAGCAGTTCGCTCGTGCCTGACGTTCTCGAAGTTTCGACAGATGTCTCCGGGGACACCGCATTTTCCAAGATTTCATTGACCAAATCCACATAAGGAAGCGTCGTATTCGTATTTTCGCAGGAAAGCTCCAGTGTACCGATATCCGGGCGCCGTTCGAATAGCGCGTGTAGCGCATTTCCCTGTTTCGCCGGGATTTTGGAAAGAAACTGCAAGAGATCGACCAAATATGCGGCCGGACTGTAAACGGTACGGCACTGGTCACAGTCGCACCAATCCGCAGAGCCAAACATATCGCTCCAGTCCGGTAGCGAGCTTGCCAATGCCGCTACGCCAGACGAATGATCTGTTATCGTAGCGGAGAATTGTACGGCATGAAACGCTTCATGATACTGGCTGAACATCGTAAGCGCCGTAGCCGCCACCTGCGACGCCCGGTCGTAAATCCTTCGCGCCTCGTGTTCACCTCCGACTTTGTCGCCGTATTGCGAGATGAATCCTTGCTGTCCCATCTTGGCGACACCGTATGCGGAATGGACACCGCCTTTGAGAAGAGCGCTCGTTGAATCGTATTCGGGCACTAGACGGAAAATCCGCTGCATGCTTTTAAGCTGGGCCGCTAAACCGACCTCTTTGCTTTCCTTGGAAGAGAGATGATCTCCCTCATCCTTTTGGGAACGTGTTTTGGAAATGGATAAACTGGTGGCGTCTTCCTTCGTTTCCACTGACGCTACAAATTCATCGACACTGGATAATTGCAAATCAAAATCGGGATTTCGCTCAAAAAAACGGATTAGCTCAGTTCGCATGGGAAAGCTTTCATCTTGTTTCAGCTTCCGTATCACTCCTGCCGTTGGATACGCCTGATCCAGAGCCTTCATGATGTTTTTCACGTCTGATGCCAGCACGTCTTTTATATTGTGAATAGAGCGGTGCTCGGTATCGGATGTCGTATTTTCCGAGGAGTCCTCCAGAATCCCCCGCCAGATATGCTCATCCCAGAATGCCACGTCACACAAAGTCGGTTCGGCATTTTTTCCTTCATCTAGCTTCTTGAGAATGGCCGTCACCAGTGGCATGTTGCATCCTGTGAGTGTCCCAAGCTGCATCGCCATTTGAACTCGTCCGGCCTTCTTTGCAAATCCCTCATGTTCACGCAGCATGTTCCAAAATGATTCGGGTTCCTCATCATGCTGAAACGCCAGCTCTATCAACATGTCTTGGTCTGTTTTTGTCAGATTGGCCGCTTCCAAAAGTAGCTGCAGCCCGCTTTCTGCTTGAAGCCGCTTATCGCCCATGGCGCCATTCATCAGCAGCTTTTGCAACTGTGCCGTAAACGTGGGGATTTCGTCGAGTAGGATCTGGCCAATAATCCCGTTATCAACTGCCTGTTCCAGCAAAGAGGTAAGTTTGGGCCCCCGAAGTGCCAACAGCTTCGGTAGAGAGAGTGGAATATATTGACTGGCAAGGCCGTACAGCAGCTCTGCGGAGATACCAGTCGAAGCGGCTAATCGTTGCGCTTGGATGTAATTCTCGAGCCGGTGTTGATCGAGATTCTCTTGTTTTCCTAGAAACAACATGTCTTCTTCCGTCAGCTGATCTGCCTCAATAGTCCCCAGGATTCCGGACAGTATCGTTTGAACTTGTTCATAGTCCGATACAGTGGAATACCCTGCTGCTTTGACCGTCAAGTTGACGTTTTCATCCTCTCCGGCGTTAAAAAGGACCCGGGACGAAGCAAGGATTGAACCGTCCTCATCTTTCACTTGAATCACAAGATTAATGCCGCCGCTATTCACCATCATCCGCGAGTCGATCGGATAGGCAATGCGGTACCGGCCCTCTCTGTTTGTAATGGTGGCACCGATTTCTCTCTCAGATCTGAACTGTTTGTCGTATGCGACGACTTGCAATCCCGCTGCTGGTACGCCACTTGGCAGCTTAATATGTCCATCAACCGCATTCATTCGATTGCGCAACTCTTCCATCCATCTACTCCTCCTCATTTTGGCAAAACGAACACTTGCCCGAAGGCTGTATACCGTCTCTATTCATGCAGCTACCCCTACCCCAAGCCGTCAATGTCCTGTGCTTCCTTCTAAATGTCCTTGATGGGCAAACTTCTGGACTCTCCGTAAGATATCCGCAACTCCCTGAATATCTTCCGAATGATTCCCCGCAAATTCGATCAAATCCTTAGCCCCCTCTCTTTCGGGCTGGTAGGGCTTCATATCAACTCCCATGAGTGCTTTTGCCAAGCCGCGTATCGTGTCTATTTGATTCGCTTTCGCTTGCCGGAATGAAATATCTGTGGCCGCTGCCAACACTTGTTCTTTTGATAATCGCGGTTTTAATCCTTGTTTTTTGGCGATGTCTGACAATACGTCATATAGATGACCGACATATTGGTAATACAGTTCTTTTCTTCGTGGAATTTGATCGGGTGCCGTTCCACTCAACCGTTTACCAAGTTCCACACCGTGTCCGAGTCCCGTTTCGTAAAAAACATTTTCATTGTCAATGGTGGCATGTGAATAACTATCACCGAAAGCATGAAGATTTAAGCCGAATTCCAAACTTCCCGGTTCCAATTTCCGCGCAACCGAATCCCTGTATGAGCGTTCAAAGGTCGTACTGCCGCCCGTCAGTGTGTGGAGTCCCCGCTGCATGTCGTCCCGCTGTGTTTGCAGTTCCGCAGAGGCTGTTTGCCTACTACTTGGAGCGGGATCTCTCGGTTTATCCGTATAGTAGCCCATATAGTTCATCATTCCATTCGCAAACGACGCACCGGTTTTCTCAATCGCATTCACGGCACTGTCCAATGCCGCGCCAGACTTCGTCGCAAACGACGTTTGTCGTTCCCATTCGACTTCTATGGCGTCAAACTCGTTCACTTCATCTGGCATTTGTGCATAAAAGGCGTTCCGGTAAGCGACTTCCGGGCTGAATCCCACGGCCAGGGAGACAAAGTATACCGTGTAGTAGTGCCCTGCCTCGCTATACATGCCAGTAGGGTCTGTGAGTGTCACTGGATTGTTCCGGACGTAAGCGTAAATATTCAGTCCATCGATCAGTCCCCCCGGGTCGTAGCTGATCCAACGCCCGAGCCATGGTGCATAATAGCGCGCTTCGTAATGATAGAAGCCGGTCTCCTCGTCGCATTCTTTTCCCGCATGACGATACCGTTTCAGGCTGACTTCTACGCTTCCTTCCGCGGCATGGTAGGCTGTCGTACCGAAGGGATGGTACTCTTCATAGCTGATAATAAGACCGGCGGCATCGGCTTCGATGCGCGAAGAATTCGCAAGATCGGCCAGCTGGTAGCGGAATATCGGGCTCGGCATAAGGGCCGATTCTTTCGTGTCAATCGTTTTCGTTTCAATGATCGCTACGCGTTTTTTTCCATCCATGACATGAAGGGTTTGCCTCTCCATCTTCACTTCGCCATTTACGCGCCTGCGAAATATTTCAAAATGCCCAAGGTAGATACGCTCTTCCACCAAACCATCCGTACGTTCGACAATGGCACGAATCCGCTTTCCTTCCGCGTCGTACACATAATAAGACTTACCGCCTCCGCCGAGGGAGACCATTGTCATCCGATCGCTCGAGTTCCAGTTGATCGCCGTAAGATGAGGCATTGATGTCATGCTTCCGTGAGCATTATAACCATACATGTCACCATACAGTCCCTTCTCCGCTTCGTCGGGCGAGCTTGTAGCAAGCAAACGGTTGCTGTTCCAAGCAATGTCATAGCTTCTGCTCCAAGTTCCTCCCTCCGCGTTGTGCCGCATGGCGAGCAGATTCCCTACGCTGTCGTACGTATACTGTTCCACATAGCGCCTCATGGATTGTGCATCGTTTGGATGAGGTATGTTCATCCGTGGAATGGACTGATGGTCTCTTTGCCGATCAGCCAATTGCCCGGCATGCTCCCGCCCTTCTGCACGGACAATCCGATATAGCGCATCGAATTCATAGTAAGCGGCCGGCGAGACAACGCTATTATCGAAATAAACAGTCTGCTGTGCCAAGTCTTCCAGTCCGATGATGTTCCCCACGGGGTCATAAGTGTACCGGATATCTTGCAGGCGCGAGTTATCTTTTTCGCGAAACGTACTGAGACGCTTCAATCTGTAGGTAAACGGATCATACTCATATGAAGTGTGAACACCGTTGCCGTATTCGATTCGGGTTCGCTGTCCTTTGGCATCATAATCGATATTCGCGACAACTTTCGTCCAATCGGTTGCATCCCGAATCCGGACATCGATCTGTTCGAGAAGTCCCGAAACATTGTAGGCATAGATGGTCTCGCTTTTATCTGAATCCGGAGCAGTCATTCGGACAATCCTGTTGACCGCGTCATAAGCGGAATTCGTGGTGTAAGCCTCTGTCTCTAAGACAGGCTGCGCCAAACGATCTATCTCGGAGAAGTCCGTCTCTTCTGCGAGAATTGACCAGTCCGCCACCGATTTGTAGTCTGCAAGCAACTGCCGGCGGAACTTGATTGTATTACCCTTCATATCGTATTCTTCATGGGTCAGCACCCCTGCTTCATCATAATGCCGGGATATGTGCCCGCGCATGTTTGCCTCTTCCGGGTGGGGCAAGCTTTCTCCGTATAGGATTCTCTCTAGCAATCTCTCTGTTTGCGCACCTTTTTCATCTGAACCGATTGCATCAGCGTCATATTCAGGAAGATCGACAGCGTACAAGTGAGTCAATCTCAACAAGCTGTCGTACCGGCGGCGTAAGCGCACACCCCTTGAATTCCATTCCTGTACTGGCTTTCCGGCCGCATTTAACAATGTCCAGCGCTCTCCGGCATCCATGCTCCACATGTAGAGCCGTCGTTTTAGCATATCGTACCGCTGAACTGCTGTACGAAGGCCGCGCGAATCCGTCACACTGATGACACTGCCCGTGATATCGAGTTCATGTCGGTTGACATGCCAAACTCCATTCTCGCTTTTAACAGATGCGATAACCGTCCGCCCAAGCGAATCAAAATGCTCCCTACTTACTGTCTCCGCATGTTTGGAGGTCAACTGTGCCGCCCGTCGTTCAGCTATGTCCGGCTCTGTTCCTTCCGGACTACCGCCGGTCCGTAACGCATACCAACCGCTCTCCAACACAGTGTCGTTTTCATCCCAAATGTCGCGATACCACGGATGAAATTTTATTCTGGTAAATGTGCCGTTTGGATGGTCGGTACGAATGAGCCTCCCGATGGGGTCGTAGGTCATGAGCGGCGTGATCCCTATGTTCAGCATTTCGCTTTCAGATTCATACCGATGGGAGGCGCTATAGAATGGCTCATATTTTTTGACGGCATGCCCTTTGTTGTTGTATACCGTTCGCCCTGTCGCTGCCCAGCGGGGTTCCGATCCGGTATTCACGAGAATCGTTTTGCCATCCGCATCTCGCACTGTCGTTTCACTGACGTCCAAAAGGTGAGCCAGCCCCGGTTCAGCCTGTGTTTTCCTCATGATTTCGCGGTAAAATCCATCGGTGTACAAATAGCTGTGCAGCCAGCGCGAATTCGCCAGCCCGTGATGTTCTCGTTGCATGCTGTGGACGTATGCCGGACGGCCGTTGATCATCCATTCAAATAAATCGTATTGAATGCGCACCGTTGGATCATCCAATGTATCCCCTTGTTCTTTTCCGCCTTCTTTTCCCATAATCGCCGTTGCAGTCACAATGCCAAGCTCGTCGAACACAGCTGCCGAACGGTTGTTGTTCGGATCAGTTATGATCTCCGGTTGCATAACACGGTAGTTGTTTACGGCGCTTGTAACATTGCCCGCTGCGTCGACCGACCGGACTATAACCAAATTGTGCTCATCATAATGGGCATGGGAAACCCCACCGAATAAGTCAGTGAACTTCACGGGTTGGTAAAAACGTTCGGGGTTGAATTCAATCCTTCCAGATGGCGCCCACCAAGCGTCCTCCATCTGGACATAGCCGCACTCTGCTTGAATCGCCGAAAAATCAACTTTATTTTCAAACCATTGCCGATACATCCCATATGTCAGTACCATCTGATAACTCTCATAAGGTAGTGCCAATGGCTCCAACACGCCAAGCGGAAGTGCAGCGGAAAGATCGTCTTTAAGAAAGAGGACTCGCGATCGGTTCACGATCCGTTTCTGAAGTCCCTCACCAGGCTCGGCTTCAAAAGGGATAACGGCAGCCTTCTTGACATGCTCCTGAATCGATTCGAACGGGTACAACCGTTCCTGCGGTTTGTCCATCCCGCTGATCTCATAGGTAGTGGTGTCACATAATTGAGGAGTGCGGTACGAATTGGGGACATCGATTGCATTCGTAAATTGTTGTTCCGTATAAGTTACATGGGTTTTGCTCTGCAGCTGCTGTTCCTGAATGGATAATGAAGAATCGGATTGTCTTCGTCCGTAGCCAATGGATGCTGACTTGCACACATTGCCAAATGGGTCCGTTTCCAGTACGAATGTGTGGCTGATCCGCGGATCAATCACTTGCCTTTCGTAGTGCGCCTCAACGGTTTCACGAGGAAGCACCTGAAACACAGCATGCCGATTCGGGCCAATGGGTTGAACGAGGCGGATTGAATAGCTTTTCTCAGTTATGGTATAGGGGATTTCACTGACGTTTGAATTGTCCAGCGCATATACTTCCTGCCGCAGTAGGGATCCCTTTAGAGCCCTAAAGGCTTCGCATTCCTGCTGAGGACTGGAGTAGAGAGGCATTTCCATACCCTTGAGCAGTATTCGCGCTTGATCTGCTGTGTGTGGATCCCGGAAGTAATTTGCCGCATAATGATTCACCAGTTCGTCGTCTTCGTAGTACGCTCCGGTATGGTACCAAGACTTCGTTAATACAGGATGCACATAGACGGACGGCTCTAAATTTGACGCTGGGTGTATCGTTAAAGCGGACAGCTCCTCCGTATCCCATTGTTCCACCATGCCGAAGCCGCGGAATTCCTTCTCCGTTCTGTCATAATAGCCGTGATGGTACGCGTACCGACTCGAAAATCGATTGTTTTCTATCTGATCGCAGGTTTCGGTCTGGACCGCAACATGCACCGGGAAAGGAAGCTTCGTTACCCAAGGATTCCCATCCTCCAGATCACGCAAATAAAACTTCGTCGATGCCGCGTAACGTATTGTCGTTTGTGCTCCGAGGTTATTGTGAAAGGAACACAAAAGATGCGGCTTCTGCCCGGAAAACAAATCGATGTAACGGAGTGGCTCACGGCTATGAACCGGTAAAGCAGATGACCAGACAAGGCATGCCGTACCTTGACCGAGAAGATCAACAACCGTAACATGCATCTGTTCAGTTGCCGTTGGGAGACCTCTTAAATGGCGGGGATTGCTCCATCGGTTACCAGACTGGTTAAACCACATTGTGATCTGATCCCCGCCAATATATAACAGATCAGTCGGGCCAGAACCGTCCAAATCGATTAGCCTAACCTTTTTGGCATCGAATTTGTCCGGATGGTCAAACTCGGGGGCGTTGCTCATCGTAACCTTGGAACCAAATCGACCATACCCCAAATTCGGCCAGTAGCAAATCTCACCGTTTCGGATACGAACGATATCTGTAAGACCGTCTCCGCACATATCCGCCAAAAAGATCGATTGTTTCGCTTCCCCAAAGAGCAACTTTGGTCCTTTTTCTTCATCATCCCATCCATTCACCCTGACTGCTTCGTCAAAACCATTTACGGCCATTGACGGATAATAGGTGAATGCTGCCTCGCTCGTGATCAGCAAATCAGCGCTGCCGTCACCCGTAACATCGATGAACCTTACATCCGGACCATCCCAATCGATATTGGGAAGCGCAGGGAAAGGTACAAACGGTTCCCATTCGCCATCAATAGTCCTCATTTGGTACCCAGCCATTGGTCCTTTGAATTGGACTACTGCAAGACGACCGTCCCCTGCCAAGTCCATTAATTGCTGCCTTCCCTCGTTTAGACGCGATGATGAAGGCTTTGTCGATATCCGCTCCAGTGGACCGAACCGTCCGCCCCCGAGATTGCGTTTATAAAACCATGCGTTAGCCTGGTCGGTGAACAAACCGTTCAAACCTTCTCCATCCAAATCGACCCAACGGTACCGATTGCCATCCAAGCCTATTGGTAAATTCTCCGCGTCCTTTTCACTGAGGGTTTGAATGGTTTCGTTAAACAGAGCTTCCGTGTATTCAAATTGCAAAGGCGGCATCGGTTTGACTGAATATTTTTCCGATTCCTTATCGAAAAGGTAGCCGTTTTGAGTGACGGTTGAAAGAAAGGTATGATCGGGTCTTTCCATATACCCGAAATCAGTGGAGCGTACAAGAACCGGTTCAGGACCAAGTTCGTTGAAGTGATGGAACATCAACGCCCTTCGGCACAAACGATTGGTTCTAATTTCGAATCCGGAGCGGTAGTTGGAGAAAGGATCTTGTCTTGTAAACCACTTTTGCGTTTCATCCAAAGTAGGTTTGTAATGATCGTGCTCGCCATAGTCGAACACGAGATAAAATCGCCAACCACCTCGATTATTGGGAACGGAATTTCCATAAACGATCCGTTTTAAGTAGCGGTTGGCATATAAGGAACGATTACGTTCCTGGGGTTCGGATTGATCGACACCGTCACTGTTTTCTGCTTTATACTCAAAGATGGTGACATTACCTTTATCATCCGAAGTCTCTTCAAGCAGCCAGCGGAAGATATGTTTTGGATTCGTAGGATCGGCAATTCTGCATTCTGTGGAACGGCCGAAGATTCGCGTGACATTATCGCCCGATATGCTTCTCCAATGCCGTTCTCCCGTTTCACGGTGTTCCCAGCTTTCAATGCGGATAAACGCGCCTTCTGTACGTGACCGATAACGCTTTACCCGATAATTTCCGACTTCAGCGGGTACAATCGGTGAGCCATCCTCCCCGCAAAAGGGCACTAAGTCTTCCACACCAGAATAAATAAACGTGTCGGATTCCTCAGAATCCCGGTATTGAGGCAAGCCTTTTTCCGTTTTCCTCACGATGGATGGAACGGATACATTCCAGCCGATCCCGAATGGGCCATTGCCTGAACCGGAATCGTAAGAAAGCCCCACTTCCGGAGAAAAACCTCCGCGGCCTTGCGTAACCGCAATCGGTACTGTCAATGAGAACGTACCGGTCATCGCATTAACAGAATATTTTTCGCCGATTCCTTGAATCGCGCCACCTCCCTTTGGCAGTGCAATACCGGGAAGCCCGCTTCCTATTGCTTCATGTCCGGGTGAATCAAGCGATTGACCGTCATGCTGTCGCATACCGTTCATGTAATACCCCCCGTTTCAATTATTCGAGTGAGCCTCAGTCTTCATTTTCGGGAAGGATCATTCGTGACTAATGCCCAATTCCTCCAACTCCCGGAAGCTGATTTTTCTTCTGTACGGATGTGGTGTTTTTCTTTGATGCACCCAGATGATTTCCACATGATTGCCTTCCGGATCTAGAAACGCAAAACTGGCAGTTTCGCTCTCCACATACGGACCCTGTGTCAAAATACCGTATTCCGTCAGCTTCCTCCATACTCCCTTGAAGTCATCCAACGTATCTACACAAAATGCCAGGCGCACATGGTGCGGATTGTTTAGGATGAGCAAATCGTGCCTGCCCGATTGCGGATCAATCGCCAAGCATGCCGTTTCGTCGCCAGGGTTCACCTCTGCCAGGCCAAGCGCGGTTTCATAAAAAGATGCCAATCTACGAACATCATGCGCATATAAGGAAATGTGACCCAAGCGGCTTAGTTTTGACATGTTCCCTCCATCCTTTCGTATTGACTCGCCTGTTTCATCCTAACACCGAGCACACTGGCCTCGATATTACTCTAAAGGATGCATCCTAAAGGATACCTTTGCAGGAAATAGGAGTACCCGCATAACCGAAGCGTAGTGCAATTATAGGAAGAAAAAGGAGCAGATGAAGTGCTGCCACCCGTTAGAAGGAAGCGGGCAGCATTGTTTTCATATGCCGAATATTGACGTTTTATCCATTATTTAATTATGATAGTAGTATTATCATTTTATATATAAAAGGAGATTTGATATGGCAAAAGGTGCACTGATGGTTGGTTGGGGTGAAATCATCACAGGGCGTGAGAAAGCGGCAAAAGCCACGCTCAACAATGCAATGAAATACTGTATTCGATTGCAACAGGAAGGAAAGATCGACCGCTTTGAGGTAGTAGCTCTTGAGCCTCATGGCAGTGATCTCAACGGCTTCGTCCTTATCACAGGGGACAGGGAGACCATCGCCCAACTGCGAGCAGAAGACGAGTTTGTCTCGGTTATGGTTGGAGTGCAGCTGGTACACCGGCATGTGAGGGTGGTTGGTGCTTACACAGGGGCTGAGATGCAATCATTGTTCGGGATGTGGGACGAACAAGAAGAGAAACTGCTCGTTGAATAAAATGGTTGTTAAGAAATGATTGGAGTTCTTTTAAGATTGGTGCACTAACGGAAAACGATAGTCAAATAAAACAACGGCAGTCCTGGACTTTATTTTCTCGTCCATGGCTGCCGTTGTTGATTGTTAGGATCAGTCTACTACTCTATTTCTCAAAAGCTGACGGTTTCTCCATCTTCAAGATGGCGCCAAATCAATACAGCCCTTTACGATACTCCTATTCTCCTTCTTCTCCGTTGCTTCTGCTAGTTTGCTGGGGAAGCGTATCCCAGAAGCTCGCATCTACCGTTTCAATCGAGCCATCTGCAATCGCCCGCACCGTCGCATCCAAAGTGGTAATGGTTTGTTTGATCAAGTAGCCATTGCTTTTTTGACCCAGGACAGCTGATTCCGACGAATGATCAGACATTCCCCGCATTTCAAAGAGCAGCGTGGCGATCCCGTACTCATTCGCGATTCCGTTGCGAGCAATGGTCAATTCGGAGCCGCCATTGTATTTCCCGATCAGGCCCCAGCCTGTCGAGTCCACTGCACCGTAAACGATCGCACCAAGTCGCTTCGACTTTTCCACTACTTCCGATGCTACCTTCGCATTCGTAGGATAAAGGATGGAGCCAGATACGAGGTTCCCATTAATTTCGCTTTGCGTTCCTTGGTGGTGCAAATCAATCATGTAATCAATCTTGTATTTGCTCAGCACGTTTTCATGCAGCGCCTGCGTCTCTGGCTGCAGTTTGGCCACATGGTCGCGGTTCAAATCCGTTCCTACGGCATTGTAACGGGTTAAATGCCGTCCATTTGCAATGTAGTCATCCAGTGAAAAGTCCACATCTCCCATCGCTCCGTCCGCATTCAGCATCGGTACGATCAAAATGTTGACCTTGTCTAGCACGCCTTTGGTTTTATTCGTACCCAGGTGCTTGATGAATTCCAGCGCCCCTTCTGTCGTCAGTTGTTCATTGCCATGCTGCTGCGTCAGAAAGAGGACTGTCGGATTCTTTTCATCGGTTATATATTTTGCAAGATAAATATCTCTTCCCTTTACAGTCTTTCCGATTACCTCCAGCTCCATGGCTTTTTGATTCTCGTCTTGTGTTTTCAAATAATCTGCCAGTTCTTGATATGTATGAAGAATTTGCGTCTGTACAGTTTCATTGCCGCCATAGGTGGGTCCCTCTCCCGTTGCTCCCGCAGGAACTGCAGCCATAAACACGCTGCTTGCTGCCAGTACACTTGCCAAAGAAATCGCTGCCATTTGCTTTTTCATAAATAACCTCCTCTGATTTGTCTTCTAGTACATAATCATAGATTTAATCAGGCAAGATTTTCCATAGTACTTTTTTAATATTTTCAATTAACTGAAAATAATCCCTTGTAACCATTCACTCAGAACAGGGAAATAAACTATGATTTATGTGTTGTTGCAACAAAATTTTCCAACTGGTTGGGGGATTGATCATGAAAAGAGCATGTTCTCTCGCTGGCGCCCTACTTTTGTCAGCAAGTCTTGTTTCACCAGTATTTGCAGCAGGCAGCACCTCTCCGGGTACACCAGATCAGCAGCACTACTCTATTTCCGGTTTCTTAAGCTATGACCAATTGGTAAAGCAGTTGAATAAGATCGAGCAAAATAGCAATGGTCAAGTCAGCCTTGAAGTCGTCGGACAATCAAACCGTGGCCGGGACATCTTCAAAGCGACAGTAGGCTCTGGGAAAAAGGTAGTCTTTATCACAAGCCAAATTCATGGAAATGAACCGACCGGAACGGAGGCGCTCGTCAGCATCCTACAGTATCTTGGATCCAGCAACTCTCCGGAAGCGAAGCAGATTCGGAAGGAAATCACGCTGGTTGCCATGCCTATGATGAACCCGGATGCCGCCTTTTTGGATCGCCGGGGAAATGACATGACGTGGGAAGAGATCGTCGACGCATTTCCTCAGCTCTCTGAGGCAACACCTGCGTGGAACTACTACACTACTCCTCGTCAGGGAGATGATTATGCCGCAACGCCTGGCTTTGACGTCAATCGCGATTACAATCCTGATTTGAATTACTCGCCTCAAGCATCTGATTTCCCTGGCGGCTCTTCCAAACCAGGCTGGTTTATTACGCCAGAAGCGCAAACGGTACGCGATGTGTACAAATCTCTCCAGGACGATTTTGGACAAGTCGATGTATACATAGACCTTCATCACCAAGGTCCTTTCTACTATGTGGACGGCACAGATGACGTCGTGACTCTTTCTCTGTCCGGTCGCTTTATTGCAGACCCGAACAGCTCGGCGGGAGAAAAGTACGAAGAGTATAAAGACAAATATAACTACGATTTTTCCAGACAGCTCAATCTGGCAGCCTATAATGCGCTTCAATCCATGGGCAGCTCGCCGTTTGACAACATCAGCCTGTACGATCAAAAGATCGATCTTCCCGGGACGGCTCTCGGAGCATTTGCTCTCAATGGCAGCGGAACCGTGCTGTTTGAAGTCCGCGGACAGACACAGAGCATGGGACAAAAGAAAAAGGGACAGTTGGTCAAAGCAGTGGAAACAGGATTGAACGGCATCCTTGATGCAGTTGCTACTGGTAGTATTGAAGAGCTCGATCCCGAGGATTATGACGACATTCCCATCACCTCTTATGAACCCGGTATCTAATCAAAAACAAAGCAGTGCAGATCGCTTTCAGCGTTTGCAATGCTTTTTCATACGGATCGATTTCTTACCTATACCAAGGTAGAACGCATGATTCAATCGAATTGTCAGCTGCTGTACTGCCGCTCCCTCGCCTGATCGCCATGAGCTCCTGTACAATCGGCTGCGAGACGTGTAGCACTCCTGTCTCCAGAAGCTCGCGCCCCCATCTGCAGGTGACGGATCGTGCGATTGGCAATCCTATTCCTCCTCTAGCGGATTTACAACGCTAAGGAGTGTGATACGAAAACAGACGTTTATATCACCATGGTAAGGGTGAACCAGCTTCATTTCTTCAGAATGATAATTGTAAAAGGTAAAGTCCCTTCTTATACAGAAGAGACTTTAAAAGAGAATGGTGTAGGGAAAAAACCCGTTTCGGCACTAAGCTTAGGCGGGTTTTTTCGCCTATGATCCGGGTCATACCTTAGCCTTATGGGTTTTGAAAGAAGTTCCCCTGTATGACCTTCGTACTCATCTCGATACCCTTTTGTCGGTGATGTCGGATTTCATCATCCGAAATGGCATCCGATACATATTGTTGATTTCTTAGAACGGCAAACCCTTTCGTTGAACGAAACAGATTTCTACCCGCACGATAAGCAGCTCGAGGATCCTCCGGCAAGCCAAACAAGTGGCGGACCGTTGGAAGAATATCGATCTGTCCCCCAATTTGGTTAAACGTTACTCCTTTCAAAGAGGGATGGTAAATCATGAGTGGCAAATTTTTATCATTTTTCAGCCAGGTATATCCACTTTTTTGTACATCCTTCGCGTAATACTTATTAACTCCTTGGTGATCTCCGTAAATAACTAGGACCGTCTGATCCAATAATCGCTCTTTCCTTAATCCCTCTATAAAAGAACCCAACGCCTGATCGGCATAGTGGACACTCTGAATGTATCTGGAAACGCTATCATTTTTCATCCGCGGTGTCGTAGAAAGGGTCTGCATGTGTAAAGGGAGTTTGTAGGGTACATGGTTTGTCAGGGTGATCATATAAGCAAAGAATGGGCTTTTCAAGCTCTTGATATAGGGTATGGATTGATCGAACATATCCTGATCGGGGATCCCTAAACCAATTTTTTCCTCCGATTGATGAATGGGCAAGGAATATATTTTTTTAAACCCATAGTTAGGCAATAAAATGGTCATGTTCATAAACCCTGTTTTCATTCCTAAAAAAGCCGCTGTCTCATATCCGTTTCCAGCTAGTTCTTTAGGAAAGGCAAAGTAGCGATTGGAAGGAAACCGTAAGCTGATAATGCCCTGGGGTAATGGATACAGTGAATTGAGTACCGTGAATTCAGCGTCCGCTGAATTTCCTTCCCCGACTTGTTCTTTGATTTTAGGGAAGTAGAAACTATGTGCGAGCAGCTTATTTAATTGGGGAGTGATCTCTTGGCCATGAATGCGTTGATAGATGACGCAGCTTTCCAAGGACTCAAAGTGAACGAAAATTACATTTTTTCCTTGAAAGATCCCATTATACTGCCGCTCGTCCGTGGCCTGCCGCTCATTTATTTCCATATTCCGGGCAAACCATTGATCGACCTCTTTTCTGTCATGATTTGAGAATGAGATCGCTTCGTATGATCGAAAAAACTGATAGGAATCTAAAATGTGGTAACCGATGGGGGAGACTTTTTGAATGGCAAAGATAGGCCGGTGTTTAATACTCAGTAATTTTTGCACTAATCCTTCGGGATATGCTACATAACCGGCCACAACTGCAAAAGCCAAATAGGATAAAAATTTCCAGCCTTGAATGGCTGTTTTAGAATAAGACTTACGAAAATATAATAGCAGCAGTGACCAAAGGATCACATCTCCAAAGAAAAGAAAATCAAACCCATGGAAAAGATCTATAACCGCATCGCTAACATCTCCTATATACTCAATCATTGTCAGTGCAAAAAATGAAGTTGGAACCCCAAAACTTCTAAGATACACTAAATCCATCAATAGAATGCTACTGATAATGGCATTCAAGAAGAAAGCGATGAAAATTTTACGCTTGGCCAAAAATACGAATGATAGGAGAATTAAATTGATAGATAAGTGCAATGGCAAGGATTCTAGGACATCAGCCAGATGAAAAGGAGTTAACGAGTAAGTCATATCGATGGCTAAGTATACGAAGAAAAAGGATTTAAGCATGATCCCCAGTAACTGCAAAATGACAAAGATATCGTCTTTTAATAAAACTCTCATAATAGTACCTCCCATCTTATTTATGAAATGGAAGTAACCATACATCAAAGTAAATGTATGGTTACTTCACGTATATCATCCCCAGTTTCAACCAAATTATATAATGCACATGAGAATCCTGCTAAAAGTTCATTGTCTATCCGCTTTTCCAATGATACGGGGTGATTTAGTAAAAGAATCATAAGAAGCAATTCGGCCTATAAAATAAATCGGTTTTCCGCTTTTCCCGCGAATGACCTTCCCGTCTGCCCAGGTAATACCAAATAAAGTCGTCAATTTGTATTTATTTTCTATAGATAGCACATACAAGGTATCAGGCTTGTGCTGCTCTAACACTTTCTTCCATTTGCTCCTGTAGGTCGCATCTATCTCTTCGACCCTGTTCGAATGGAAAGCTTGAACTCCGCGCTCCTCGTTCGGATCTACCCCCACCAAAGGACTTCTGAACCCTTTCACCCTAAGCATTTTGCTGACGGCTTCAGCCTGCTTTACCTGCTTGTCCACTGCTATGATCGTCTGGTTGGCGTATTTGGACTGTAGGGTTTGTACGGTTAAGAATTCCGCAGAGTTATCCTTTCCGGTTTGAATATATGACTCGGCGTACTGGTAAAAGTGAAGCAACGGCAAGATGAGGATAAATGCCGATGACGCGGCCAGAACCGATCTAAGCTGAAGGCTCCGCGGCCGAGTCTGGTCTCTATCCGCCCAACGCCAAATCCATGTTTGAAGCCCGATGGCTACCGCAACAAAGCAAAGAGGAAATAGATAGGCAATATATCTTGTCCATATATAAAATTTGTATTGATCGTTTAACATCGGAATCACCAGGAAACTGGAGATGACAATTGCTAAGACGAGAGATCCATTACGGAAACGGTATAACCGGTGGAACCCGTAGATTAACCCGATGATAAAGAACAGCATAAGGAATGAACTCAAGCCGTGCAGCCACCCTTTTCCATCAGGAAAGGCACTGGCTAAAGAGTGAATCAATTCACTGCCCATCTCCAGCATGTTGTGAAAATAACCTTGAATCGACCACTCTTGATTCAGCGCGTACCCCTTTCGCTTCATCCAAAGAACAGAATCCAATGGTTTGATAAGATTATGAAGAATCATGTTGCTGTATCCCGCTATAAATATAGCTATCCCCATTCGTAGGCGGGCGTCCCGGTAAAAAGCTCCCCAGCCAAATTGACGAGAGAAATAATAAATGACACCCAGTAAAGCGGCGATCACAGATGGGTGAGTCTGTAGGGCAATCGCCCATGCCAACCCACTCAATGCCCATAATGGCCATCTCTTCTGATCCATGGCCTTAAGAGATACGAGTAAGGCCAACCCTACGAAAAAAGGAGTGGTATCATTCGACCATGCCATATGCGTAACTAGGATGTGCATACTGTTCGTCGCCAAGAGCAAAGCGGCGAAAACAGCAGTCATCCTTCCCGCCCAATGTCTGGCCAACCAAAAAGTGACCACTACAGTAGCCGCACTGGTGACTGCTACGTATAGCCTCGGTATGTACACATTAAATCCAAATAGCGTAAACAGTCCTGCCAAGACATAATTATGAAACGGTCCTATATCGTGGGACGTATTGTGTAGCGGCCAAGCCTCTCCCCTTGCAATCTGTGAAGACAGCCCGATCTCTCTCCACTCATCGATGAATCGAGGAACATCATGTAGGTAAGGAATGCGGATGATGAAAGCGAAAAGAAACAAGAAACAGCTTATCGTCCAATCATTAGAAAGCCATCGAAGTGAAAAATTTTTCCCTTTCGGTTTTAATTGGGTGTATCGTAGCTGCTTATTCACCATAATGGAAACCCCTTCTACTGCTATCTAGTTTGAATGGATACCCCGACACAGTCTTGTTTTTTTCAAAGTTTCAGGCGTTTGAAGACCTGCTCTGGCATCGCTTTGATTACCATCATAATGAGCGCCCAAAAACCTGGCACATACACGATGTCCTGCCCCTTTTGAATCGCAAGGCAAACTCTTTTTGCCGTGTCATGGGGTTTAGCCACTAGGAACAGCCCGTTCAAGCCATAGGTCATTTGGGTATCCACAAACCCGGGCTTGATCGTCACTACTTGCACGCCCGAAGCAAACATCCGGCTCCTCAATCCCTGTAAATACACAGATAATGCCCCTTTCGAAGAACCGTAAATATAATTGCTTTGCCTACCGCGGTCCCCGGCAACAGAGGAAATGACCGCGATGAAGCCACTCCGCACTCGTTCAAAATAGCGGGCTGCCGTCTCCAATATAGACACACAGGAGGTAAAGTTTACTTCAATGATTTGTTTTGCCTTTCTAAAGTCAGCCTGGGCAGATTGCTGATCTTCCATATAACCGTAGGCCAAAACCATGCCGCCTAGATCGCCGGGCTCCTCCACGCAGGATGCAAAGAAACCGGGGTGTTCATCATAGGCTTCAGCATGGAATATTTTTACACAAACAGGAACCCGGTGGCGTATCCGGATGTCGGACGCAAGCCTCTCCATTTCTCCTCTATCCCGTCCGGCTAAAATCAATGGATGGTTTTGTTTGGCGTATTGATTAGCGATCGATCTAGCGATGCCGGATGTTGCTCCAATGATTAAAATGTTCTTCTTCATCTCATATGACCCATGATATTCAATCGCCTGGCCATCGAAGACGAGAAGAGACAACCGGGATCTATTTTGGCTTTGACTTCCCTGAACTTCTGAAGCTCCGGATACATTTGGGCGAACATATCCGGGGACATGAGCGAATCCTTCGCCAAATACAAGACTCCCCCATGAGCCATCACCACTTTATCCAATTTCCGAATCAACGCCAAGATCTCTGTACCGCCCTTTAGCGGTATATCTAAAGCCAATGAATAGCCTTTACGCGGAAAAGATAACAATCCGCCACTTTTCTCGCCCAATGTCTTCAAGACCGCTAAGAATGAAGCCACTCTCGCCTGTGTTAAATTCTGCAGAAGTTCCCCCAGACCCTTGCTGGCTGTTTCCATAGGGAATACAGCCTGATATTGAATAAACCCCGCTTTTCCATACAGCCGATTCCAGTATAAGAGTGTGTCTAACGGATAGAAGAAAGAATCATAGTCTTCTACTTCCTGAGAACCATCTTTGAAACGGTGATAGTAAAAGGAATTGAACGTTTTTATGCTATAAGGATTGAGCCCAAAAGAAGGAAAGTGAAAGGGTATATTCACATTTCTTTTCCTCTTCGGCGAAAAAGGCTCCACCTTGCCGTTTAGCTGATTCCGCGCCACATGGTTCCCCAGCATAAGAACGGAACGGCCCATTAAGCGATCTGTCGATAAACAGTCGATCCAGGCCACTGAGTATTGGTACTTCCAGTCCGTTTCACTGAGAAGGGCGATGGTTTCATCGAGATTTGATGCCTTTTTGTAATCCACCTCTAAATAAGCCGATTCGACCCTCATCAATTTGATACGGGCACTCAGGATAATTCCAGTGAGACCAATTCCTCCGACCGTCGCCCAGAATAATTCTTGATTTTCCTCACGGGAACAAGTTAGAAACTCCCCTGATGCGACAAGAAGCTTAAAATCCAAAGTATGATTGGAGAAGGAGCCGTCTTTATGGTGGTTCTTACCATGCACATCATTAGAAATGGCACCGCCAACTGTTACATATTTGGTTCCCGGGGTGACGGGTGGTAAATATCCATGCGGCAAGAAACATTCGATAATCTCTCCAAACGTAACGCCTGCTTCGCATTCCAATACTTGGGTCTGCTCGTTAAAAGATAAAAAGCGATTTAACCGAGTATGCAGAATGACACCGTTTTGTTCGTTTAAGGCGTTATCGCCGTAGCTCCTTCCTGCCCCCCGGGATATAAAGTTTGACTGATTTCTCAACCGCAAAATCTCCTGTAATTCCTTGTACTTCTCGGGCCTGTAAACATGACCAGTCTGTTTTGGAAAGTTCCCCCACCCTGATAAAACAGATTGCATAGATCTGACCATTTCAACAGCACTCCTATCATCCCGTTACATTTGCCGATTACCTATCCCTTTATGGAAAAAATCTCGTACATAGAAGAATTCGGTCCATCCGCCTCATAATGGACAGCTATTTCGCTGCTACTTGGCTATCACTGCAAAAAAGTTTTAATGCCCATCACACTAAGGGTAAAAAGGATGACGGTCAGTAGGATATGCTTATCGTTAAGCAGACTCTTTTCCGGACTCCCGCCCCCCTGTTTCATGTGGACCAGGTACAAATAGCGAAAAATGCCATAGATGACAAACGGAATCGTCCACATCATATAGGCATTCGGACCTGTGTTCGCTGTATAAAGGGAATATGTCATAATCGTCGCCGAAGTAACGATCGAAATGAGCTGATCCAAATATTTTATCGAATAATGTTCCAGGACTTTGCGCTGTTTCTCTTTGTCACCGTTCAACATTTCAAATTCGTGCCTTCTTTTGCTCAAAGCAAGAAACAAAGCGAGCAGCATGGTACAAAGAATGAACCAGGAAGTGATGCCAACTCCCACCACTGCTGCACCGGAGAAACCTCGAAGGACGAACCCTAAGGCGATAATCATGACGTCAATAATAACAACATGCTTCAACCACACACAATACAACAGATTAATGATGAAATAGGAAGTAAGGATTCCGAAAAAAACAGGTGTGACAAAATAGGCTATAGATAATGAGAATGTCAATAAAAAACCCCCGGTTAAAAGAGCTCTCCGGATACTAAGGGAACCTGATGCGATCGGACGTTTCGATTTTTCCGGGTGCAACCTGTCTTTTTCAACATCCATAATGTCGTTAACAATGTACACGGTGCTTGCAGTCAAGGCAAAACAAAAGAAAGCGACAACAGCCTTCAACATCGCACTGGGATCGAGGAATTTTTCCGCAAAGACGGGAGCAGCAAACACAAGTAGGCATTTTATCCACTGTTTTGGTCTCAGCTGCAAAATCAGCGGTTTCAGTTAGCTAACCCTCCTTTGCACAGACATAAAACATAACGACTCACTGATTAGTCAACACAAGGGGACATATTATCGCCTTTCTCCATTTTTGTCCTGATAGTAATTCTCCTATACTATATTTTCCACCTCAGCCACCAAAAAACCCCGAAAGTTTCCGTTGATCTGCTCGAGGCATGATTAATCCTTTTTTGCTTGATTACTTTATAGCAGAGACAGGAGATTATCCATCTACCTCTCAAAAACGTTATTGGTTGTTAGGATTTTACTATTCTGTTTTTTTGTAAATTAGATTTCATTGTTATTGCCATCTCATTTGGTCCAGAAATCGACAGTGTCCGTTGTCCAGAGTCTGTTGATTAATGTAGCCGAGTTGTTAAATGAAAATAACGTCATAGGCTGGATTGCTTGATATTAAGGGCTTTCAGAAAAGAAATATCGCCATCCCTCTAAAAATAAGTATTAGACCAACCCCAAAAATGAAACAGCGGCGGACTAGGACTTGAAACATAAAGTCTTAGACTGCCGCTGTTTCTATTGTGTTAACCGGCCCAAACCATTGGCATTATCCGTTAATTGCTATCAGCCTTTTTGCCGTCCTTTTTGGAGCCGAAGGTGATGTCATCGTCGAACAGATAGCATTTAAGAACAGTATACGTCTGGTGTCTCTTACTCTTTCATATGTCAGCCTTGTTTTAGCAACGGAAGTTACCGATGTTTATTTCAGCAGCTATTCCTAGATACTTTTTTGAACTCCAAGTAATTTGAAAAACGGTCTACATCACCTATTATTGAATGAAATTAATTATATGATTAGCAACAGTCATAGCACTGCATATAATTGAAGCTGCAGCTTAAAAAGGAATATCTAATAATAGTCACCTCCAATATAAGGCCACTCGCTACTTTACGATAAACCATAACATACAAGCTTGAAAGCGTAATGCTTGAATAATCAAAATATGATATCTTATTATAAGATGATTTAAATTATTTTTGATCGGAGTCGAATAAATGAAACTGAATAATTCAAGTCTCAAGCCACTCTATATCCAGCTAAAAGAAATTATCAAAGAAGATATTAATCGGGGAATATATAAGGTTGGTCAACAGCTCCCCCCTGAAGGTGAACTGTGTGAGATGTATGGCGTGAGTAGAATTACCACTCGCAGAGCTATCACTGATCTGGTAGAAGCTGGGATACTGCAACGCCAGCAAGGTAAAGGAACATTCGTCACTACCATGAAGCTTAAACGTGAATTGATCGCTGTAAACGGCTTTTCTGAATTTCTTACCCAAACAGGCAAGATGCCCCAGCCAAAAATCGTCTCTATTACCATCATCGAAGCCGATGAAGCACTGGCAACTCCACTTCTGATTCCACCTGGGACATCTATTCTTCAACTACAGCGACTTCATTACGTAAATGATTCCCCACTGGTATGGGAAACGGTTTACTATCCGCTTACTCGATTCCCTAACCTGGAAGAACATATTGCCGAATCTATTTCTACCTATCAGGTTTTGAAGAAATACTATAATGTGCAGCCAGCATCCAATTTTAAAACATTGAATGTCCTTATGGCCACACAGGAGGAAGCCAAATTGCTTCGGTGTTCTGTTGGTACTCCCCTCTATCAGATAGATAAAGTGGCCTATGACGAAAACGGTAGTCCTTTTCACTCCTCTTGCTCTCTCATCCCGACAGATCGTGTCACCTTTACCATTGACACAGGGAAAAAAGCTACAAGCTGACACTGGACGAAGAATCCAGTGTTTTTGTTTGGATTGAACGAATACAAGATAGAATTTTCAAAAAATAGTTGTATGTTATGTAATATGATGTTATATATTGTTATATACAAATCACAACTCTTCAAGGAGGTTTTTCCATGTTACATCCACAAGTTCAACAAGCGGTGGACGCACTTGGCTACCGTACGGTTCAAAACGTATTTCTTGTCGCATGTGGAGGCTCATCTGCACTCATGTACCCAAGTAAATATCTGTTGGATCGTGAAGCAAAGACAATTGCCTCTGACCTATACAGTTCCAACGAATTTATTCATCGAAATCCAGCCTTACTAGGTCCCCAATCCCTTGTCATCTTGTGTTCCCATTCCGGTAACACTCCGGAAACCGTCGAAGCAGCCAAGTTTGCACGCAACAAAGGTGCAATGACCATTTCTTTGACCAACGAAATAAGCTCTCCTCTGGCTGAAGCATCCGAGTACGTCATCAAGTACACCTATGGACCAGACGCGCCCGCTTTTGAGACCAACTACTCCATCATGTACCAGCTGGTTATGGGACTTCTCTATGTAAAAGAGGAAAATCCGAAATACCATCGCTTCATTCAATCTCTACAAGGATTACAATCCGTTTATGATCAAGCGAAAATCCAGTTCTCAGACAAGGCAAAAGAATTCGCCTCAACCTATAAAGACGAAAAGATCATTTATACAATGGCAAGCGGAGCCAATTTCGGCGTAGCTTATTCCTTTGCAATTTGCATTCTTATGGAAATGCAGTGGATCCACTCACACGCTATCCATGCAGGTGAGTATTTCCATGGTCCTTTTGAAATTCTCGACAAAAACGTTCCCGTCATCCAGCTACTCGGGCTTGATGAGACACGCCCCTTGGAAGAGCGTTCGCTGCGATTCAGTCAAGAATATGGTGAAAAACTGATCGTATTGGATGCAAAAGAGTTTGACTTGACCGGAATCACTGACGACGTGAAAGGCTATATCGCTCCCCTCGTCCTGAATTATGTCCTCCGTCAGTTTGCCAATGAATTGGCCGATGCGCGAAATCATCCTCTCTCTACCAGAAGATACATGTGGAAGGTTCCTTATTAATCGTATAGAGTAAAATTATTTGACAATTCGCAATTCTATATCATATTATAACATTATATTATGATATAGAATTGCTTTACTTTTTCGCAGATTAAAGGGGGCGATGTCATGAAGAGGATTTCCAGATTCGCGACAGGTATTCTGCTCGTTTTTTCTCTTGCAACAGGATGTTCCACTAACGATGTGGCTAATCAGCAATCATCCACCAATTCCAATGGCAATACGGTTTCATCCACTTCCAACGATCAAATAACACTGCGCTTCTTTCACCGTTGGCCAAGAGACCCAGATAAAACATATTTTGAACAAGTGGTAAAGGATTTTGAAAAGGCAAATCCAAACATCCACATCGAAACAGAGGCAGTACTCAATGACGCCTACAAAGAAAAAATCAGTGTTCTTTTGGGCACTAACAATCCCCCTGATATTTACTTTTCATGGAGTGGCGAGTATGCTTATAAATTTATACGCGGCGGTAAGGCTCTTGATCTGACAAGCTATGCTCAGGAAGACAAAGCATGGTCGGATCAATTGATGGAATCACAATTGGTACCGTTCAGCTTAGATAAAAAACTATACGGGGTACCACTCACGATTGACGGAAAAACTTTTTTCTATAATAAAGAGATTTTCGCTAAGTTGAATCTACCACTTCCCAAGACATGGTCTGAATTCATTTCCGTACTGCAAACGATCAAAGACAATGGATATACCCCGATCACTTTCGGAAATAAAGCGCCCTGGGCCTCTTCCCACTACATTGGTACTCTAAATCAGCGTATGGTAGACGAAAGTACCCGAGAAAAAGATTATAACCGCGCTACCGGTACTTTTGAAGATCCTAACTATGTGGAAGCCCTGAAAAAACTCCAAGAATTGGTCCCCTTTTTTAACAAGGATGTAAATGGACTGGATCATGAATTTGCCAGACAAATGTTCATCGATCAAAAGGCCGCCATCTTCTATGCGGAAACTGCGGAAGTCCGTCTAGTGGAGCCAAAGACAAAATTCCAGTGGGGATTCCTAGATTTTCCTTCCATAGAAGGCGGCAAAGGTAATCCTAAATATCTTACCGGAGCACCCGAAGGCTTCATGATTTCATCCACAACAAAACACCCTGAAGAGGCTGTTGCATTTTTGAAATATTTGACTTCCAAGGAGTCCGCAGAAAAATTTGTGAAGGATGTAGGAAAATACAGCGCAGTTAAAGGAGCAGTCAATGAAAAAACCGCTACTCCACTAGGGATTGAGGCCGTTCATCGCGTGACGAGTGCTGAAGGACTTGCCTTGTGGCTGGATACAGATTTGGATATCAAAATCGTTGACGCTTATCTCGCAGGAACCCAGCAAATGTTCAATGGGGAAAAAACACCGGAAGAAATCATGCAAGACGTTCGAAAGACAGCTGAACAAGTAAGAACACAGGCCAAGTAAACACCATTGCCACACAAAATGAAGGCAGTGGGGTCCAACTGGCTCCACTGTCTCTACAAACACAAAGGGAGGGCAAAATGATTCAGAGAAAATATGTCGGATACTTTTATGTTCTTCCATGTTTCTTTTTGATTCTAATCTTTATCTACTTTCCCATTGTGCAAAACATCGAATACAGCTTGTTCGAGTGGAGCGCCTTCTCCCCGGACAAGAAATTTGTCGGGTTGGATCAATATGTTCAGCTGTTTCACGATCCTATCTTTTACAAAGCGCTAACGAATAACATCTATTATGCCGTCATCTCCCTCATCTTTCAGGTCTTCGGAGGCCTGATAATAGCAGCTGTGCTTGAGGACAAGGTCTTTCGGAAAATTTCGCCGGTCTTTCGTACTGTTTTCTTTACTCCCGTCATCATCTCCATCACAGTAATTGCTCTTTTGTTTGATTTCATATACCACCCACAGGTCGGTCTGTTGAATGGATTCTTGTCCGCCATCGGATTGGAAAGCTGGACGAAAGCCTGGGTTGGAGATTCCTCAACGGCCATATTTGCGGCGATCGCGGTCTCCCAATGGCAAAGCGTCGGTTATATCATGATGCTATTCATTGTTGCGATTCAAAAAATACCGCAAGAGATGTATGAAGCGGCCGAAATCGATGGAGCGAGTAAGATTCAGAAGTTTTTTCACGTTACGGTGCCACAGGTAAGAGAGATGACTTTTGTTACCTCGACCATCACATTGGCAGGCGCGTTTACCGTATTCAACGAGGTATACATTCTAACTGGAGGAGGACCAGGACATGCTTCTGAAGTACTGGGAACCTATCTCTATCAATCCGCCTTTACCAATGATCAAATGGGGTATGCCTCCACGATTGCTAACGTGATTCTTGCGATTACTCTTATCATTTCGCTTATTCAGATGAAACTATCGAAAACCGGAGAGGAGTAATGCGCATGGAAGGTAAAATGGAAACGGTTTCAGACCATAAAACTAGTTCCTCCCTCCCCCTTTCCAAGAAAAAGAACGTCTCAGTCACCTCGCTTTTTGGAACCTCCAGCCTGTTACTTGTATTGCTCCTTTATTTCGTCGCCGTTGCCTACCCTCTCTTTTGGATGGTGATGAATTCGTTGAAGGAGTCTTCAGAAATATTCAGCAACAGTTGGGCGATTCCGACTGCCTGGTTATTCGAGAACTACGTGACAGCATGGCAGCAAGGGATCTCTGATTACTTTTTGAACAGTGTCATTGTTACATGTGTCACCTGTTTTTTGACGGTATTTTTAAGTGCATTAGGTGCCTATGGTCTTACTCGCTTTCAGTTCCGTGGAAAGACTATCATGCTGATATTGCTTCTAGGCGGGTTGATGCTCTCACCGCAAGTAAGCCTGATCCCGCTTTATAAGTTGATCCAAAGCTTAGGGATATTTAATACGTACTGGGCATTAATCATTCCATATGTAGCCTACCGCATACCCTTTACGGTGTTGTTGATCCGAGCACACTTTCTGACCATTCCAAAGGAAATTGAAGAAGCGGCTTACTTGGATGGGTGCAGCAGTTTTGGTGTCTTTACTCGTATCTTTCTACCGCTCAGTACTCCCATTTTGCTTACTTCCACCTTATTGACTGCCTACTTTTCTTGGAACGAGTTCCTCTTTTCTATCATCTTCATCGACGATAATAAACTGAAAACCATCCCCTCTGGTTTAATGGCATTCCGGGATATGCTGCAAACCGATTGGGGTGTCCTCTTGGCCGGTCTAACGATCTCAGCCCTTCCCATTATCATTCTCTTCTTATTCATGCAAAAATACTTCGTCAGAGGTCTCACTAGTGGTGGCATAAAAGGATAAAAAGAAGCCAGATCCTTGATCTAGCTTCTTTTTATTACTAACCTACCTTTGGAATGCCATAACCGAATGCACCGTAGTGTCCGCATGTTTTAGCCGCTGCTGCCGCTGCGTGTTGAAGCGCTTGAGCCAGATCGCGGTTCTGATGATATTGTGTCAGAAACATCGCGATGAAGGAATCACCAGCACCTAACGTGTCCACTACCTCGGTTTCCACAATGGACTGCCGATAGATCGTCCCTTCTTCGGAAAAGATGGCTCCTTTTCCACCACGAGTGACTCCAACTACCTTCGTTCCCAATTGATGAACTTGCTCCATTAATTCTAGACATTCGTCTTCTTTTAGATCGCTTCCGGAGAAAAAGCCGTAGTGAATATATGGACAAATCTGCTGTAAATAAGTTTCAGTCCAGCGGGTGGAAAAATCAAATGAGATGGGAATCTGTTTATGTAAAACAGGGAGATACTGTTCCAGGTTGCTGTAAACACTAGTATGAAGGAGATCATGTAAGCCTATAAAATGAAGATCTTCTTTATTCAAACGCACCCCCATGTACGCCTGAATCCCACCGGCATTGGAACCAACGAATACGCGATCCCCGTCCTCATTGAGCGAAACAGTTGCTTCCCCATTGGGACCAAATGCTTGCCTGATTCTCGATGTATCAATGTGCTCTTGCTGCAACGTTCGCTTTATATGCTCAGCAGCCAGGTCATTGCCAACGATGCCTATGTAGGAGGAAACCGACACATTATAGCGCTTGCACAATACAGCTACGTTCAAAGCATTGCCCCCAGGATAGATTTCACCACGGTCTTTGTAGTAATCCACAACATTATCACCAATCGCAATCACCCTCATCGCAATCCTCCTATAGATAATCATTACATCTTATAACATTATATAATAAATTGAATAGACAGTCTATTCTTAATACGATTCTTAATCGTGCGGAACATAAGCAGTCTTTCCTGAATCCAGTTCAATGTTTTATAGAGTTTGGACGAATCCAACTACCAATGACTAATTCCGTAATAATGATTAATGACGTTTAAATAAAAGGGTTGTTTGCTGAAATAAAACAACCTCAAGGCGTCAAACTTACTGCATGGAATCGACCACACAGAAATGGCCGTTTGTCACATCCCCTAAATCCTCTCTGATTCTAGTCAAAATAACCAAAAATCAAATATTGTAGTGTTGCCCTTGTCCACTTCAACACCTCCTGCATATTTTGGTACAAGGAGGTGGTATAACATGGCAACAAACCAACCCATTTTTATTGGAGCAAATAGTATTGCGAGGATCGGCAACCGTTTTTTCCTTATTGTTGAGGTTGAAGCGAAAGTACCTGGTGTTGAAATTGACCCAGTATTTGCGGTCCGTATTACCCGCCAACAAGCACGAAGGCTCCTTAATGCAGGTGTGATGCGCACGATTATTCAGAATACACGCCCGCAACCTAGCCCTGGATTGGAAGTTGAGTTTAAAGGTGTATTGTTCGCAAATGGACGGTTTTTCTCGGTCTTCGACATTGAAAACTCTACTGACATATCAGTTTTAGTAAGAATTAGCCGGGAACAGGCTCAAAGACTTATCCGCAATGGAGCACGGAGAATCAAAGTTATTAGAAGACCTTTCTAAATAACTCGGCTGGATTCTTTCAGCTACAGTAATGGATAACCCTGCGGAGAAGCTGCTGCTGCAGGGTTTTCTTTTTACATTTGTAAAACAACCCTACCCTTTCCCCCAATTAACTCCCTCCAATTTGGACATACTGCTGATAATTAGGAGGTTGAACGGTATGGGAAAAGATGAGTCAAAGAAAACAATGCGTTTTTGGATCTTTGCAGGCATAGTTGCAATTGCAGCCTCCCAGATACCAATGCTATTGAAAAAAGGGAATCAACAGAATGACGAGCAATCACAAGAGCAACAAAAGAAAAAGCCTAAATGGATGCTGATCCTAATTGGGGTCGTTTTGCTTTGCCTACTTCTCTGGGTGTTCGATTACATTATTTAACGCTTAAATGCCCATACGAAATTGTAATAACCCTCATACACTGATTAAAAGTCGTTTAAAGGGGATATGGCGATGCGTGAATTTCTACATCAGCTAGATTCAATTACCGACATCAGTGTATTGGAAAAGATGAGGGTAGAATTAGCCTCTATGGCACACTCGGCTGACTTGACTTGGCATGATCGAAACTATATTTATGGAAAAATCCAAGCGATTGTTTGTCGGTTAATGAATCTAGAACAAAAGTAACTCTCACGCACACCTCCTTCGCAGACAAATGGCGTTTCGTTTGCGGGATTCTCCGAATGTATCCCAGGGGAATGGTACCATACTGAGGAATGAAATCCGTATCACGCGTCCCATCCTCCTCATGTAAATAGTGCCCTTCCTCCGACATACTTCTTATCCATCCTGAAAATTTTCAGCAAGTGTGCCAGCACTGGATTTAGCCTCTACATCGTTTCTCTACTCCACTTTATGTCAACTTTACTTGCTGCCTTTTGCCATGAACAACGGAAGCACCAAATACAATCCGTAGGCGAAAGCCATCCAGATCGTAAAAGCGAGTACCTGCTCATTTGACAGCTTCAAAAAAATCACATCCCGGTTCCACAGCGCGAACGCATCGATAATCAAACCGACTGCGCTGCCGATCATCCCCAGCTTCACCACCGCATATGGACTGGGATCCAATTTACGGAAGATCACAAATACAAGATACAGAACCACGCATGTTGCCAAAAAACACGAAGAGTAATGTTGCTCCCAACCAGACCAGGATGGAGAAAAGCAAGGTTATGCCCAGTTTTTCAGAAAACATGAAGACGCTCCTTTCTTTGCTGAAGGTATATATAAAATGGATCTCTGGAAAAAGTATAGCGTCAGACCACCAACGACAGAAACAGCCTGTGAAAAAAGGAATCGGGACGACGAATTCCATGTTTTCCGTATGGGGCACCTCTTTCCATGAACGAAGACAGACGTATTTTACTACGTCCATCATCAACTGGTTTTTGGTGTGAAAATGGTAATAAACCGTCCCCTGCCTCACTTTCGCCTTTTCAGCAACCATTTTTAAAGTAAGCATCTCCAAGCCGTTATCCACGATGCTATTCTTGACTGGCTATTATTAATGGTTTTTATGCTGCAATCTTGTCCATACTAAAAAATAACTATACCAATGTCACCGTGGATAAAAGAGAGAAAGAGGTATCGATATCAAATGGTTCGAAATCCAATGACACATGATAGAACAAGCTTGTTAATGACGTCCAATATTTCGTTCTCACGAAATTATCAACTGCAATTGATGTTCATTATTTATCTTGTTTTTTGGATTACCACGGCAATTTCTCCAATCGACCGTACTCAATGGCTCATTGAAAACTTACTTCCCGTTGGAATGATAATCGTCTTAGTACTTACCTTTAAGAGATTTCAGTTTACTAATTTATCATACTTATTCATGCTAATCCTTTTAATTCTCCATACGTATGCTGCGCATTATACCTATCAACATACTCCTTTTGACATATGGTTGAAACATTCGTTTCATACACAGCGAAGCTACTTTGATCGAGTCGTTCATTTTGCATTCGGACTTTTTTTGACATACCCCATAAGGGAGTTGTTAACCCGGGTTGCTACAATCCGCGGTTTCTGGTCGTATGCCGTCCCAATTGCAGTTGTTTTTAGCTTTAGTGCATTATTTGAAGTCGTTGAAATGTTAGTAGCTCTTGTGGCTGGACAAGCAGGTGCCGATTATATTGGACTTCAAGGAGATATATTTGATACACAAAAAGACATGGGCCTTGGTTTATTAGGGGGGATCGTTTCAATGGGGATACTTGTAGGTGTGCTTAATTTGAGAAAAAACAACTTAAAAAAGAAAAGAAAATGTTTGTAAGTACATGATCTCAAGTATTACAGTCATAATCGCTTTTTTAGCTGTCGTAATAACGGAGAACTTACTTGCACAAATATCCAGCAATAAAACGCAACTCTGATATTAATCAGCTTTTAAGTCAATCTCAGTGATGAAGGGACCATGATTTTAAACATCTGTTCAGTGAAAATAAAGTATTAGACCGGAACCCCTTATGGTACAAGGAGTCCCGGTCTTCTAAATCACTAGATATTTGAAAATTAGTTTTAGACTCAACGTCAGAATGAAGCAATTCATGGATCTAAACCGAATAATAAAGTTATAGACTGCCTCATTGAACTATCGACACCGTTCGTTTAATAAAAGGCAGCAAACAATATTAGGTTTGGTTTTTTGTTGAACTACATTTGTGGGGCTTCCATACCAAACTTTGCCCATTCCTCTTTTGAAGGGCCAAAAATTCCCGGAACAGTTAATCCTGCCTGTCGCATAAGAACCGTCATTTGTCCTCGATGGTGGCTTTGATGTTGAATTAAAAACATTAATAGTGAACCATTTGGCATCTGTTGACCTATAAATTCGATACGTTCTTGTAGTGTATGGTCAGTCCATTCTTTTTTTAATGCTTTTACAAATGCATTACTAGCTTGATGATAACTGTCTGCTATAAACTGAGCCGTAGTAGGAACGGGATAATCTTCGGCTGGGGCATCAAACGTTAAGCTTGT
>JARDZO010000141.1 GCA_029240815.1 Brevibacillus sp. | reverse complement strand
GCAATCCAAAAGCATCATTGGAGTAGCTGAACTCTGTTCCCGGAGGACCGAGCAATTCAAACTTCAGTTCTGCGATATAGTCCATCAGCTCTTCAAACGTATCGATCGGTTGATTTCCATATGGTTCGAAATGCTTTAATAGCTCTGCTGCTGTCGGATCTGCTTCCAAACTGCGCTGCATAGCCGGAATCAGCGAAGGAAGGGGTGGCAGGCCGAGTGTATGTGTCATGAAGTGATGAATGGTGATTGCTTTTGTGTGGGCCTCATCCGGCGTTCGAAACTCAGGCAAGTAGGTCACGACCGGATCATTCACCGAGAGCTTCCCTTCCTCCTGAAGCTGCATAATCGCTAAGCAGGTAAAGGACTTCGTGATCGATCCGATCCCAAACACCGTATCGAGATTGACAGGTGTCTGCTCTTCCCGATCCCGATGCCCAAACGACTTCTCGTAGAAGAGTTCGCCATTTTTTGCCACTGCAACGATGGCTCCTGGTACTTGAAACTCATCGATTAGCTTTTGAACGTATGCCTCATAAGAAGGTGCCCACTCATGCGTACTCATGTCACGCCTCCTTGTTTTCTTTGATCAACTGACGGAAATGGAAGGAAACCCGGATGACACTGCCAGAATCGTCACGAATAAAGCGGATCCACTTTACCAATCCTGTGCTCATCTCGAAGGCAAAGCTATCTTCGCCAACCGGTCTCAACGAGTAATCCGTGCCTTGCATGTTCAGGACGAGCCCGCCGCCATCACCGAAAGAAACCTGTACCTGCTCGCCTTCGCCTGATTTATAAACACCAGTAAAAGTTTCTAGCTCATCAGACGAAACAGGATAATCGGCATAGCTGACAATCGGTTCTTCCACAGGAAGTGACTGCGCTGTGTTGATCGTTGCAGCCAGCAGCTCAGCCGAAGGGGCACCGTCCAGATTGGTCAAGACGACGCAGGTAATGTTCTCCTCAGGAAGGATGCACAGCTGGGCAGCGATCCCTTTTAACGCTCCACCGTGCTCAATCAAGGTTCCCCCACGGAACTCAGGGGTGACCATAAATCCGTACCCATAATGACGAGACGGCTCCAGTCCGGCATAGTTGCCAATCATTTGCTGGACGCTGTCTTGGGAAAGGATGCGGTTCTCTCCTACTGTTCCGCCTGTTCGGAAGATTTCGGCGTAGGAAAGCATATCGCGACCTGTCGATTTCAAAAAGCCGGCAGCTCGCATCGACGGTGCATCCCACCATAGTGGCGCAGCGAATACTTCTTTTCCTTCCTCCGTCTTCTTGCTGGTGTAGAGGGTCGTAATGTTGTCGTAATCCCCCAGATCCTCTGTAAAAAACGCGGTGTGCTTCATGTTTGCCGGATCGAGCAAATGCTCCTTTAGAAAGCTTTCATAGGATTTCCCGCTGACTCGCTCGATAATGGCCCCCAGCAGCGCGTAACCATCATTGCTATAGCTGAATTCCGTACCTGGCTCTCCCAGCAGCTCAAAATCCAGTCCTTCGATAAAAGCCATCAGCTGCTCATACGTATCAATCGGCTCATGTGTCGTAAGATCAAATTTACTTCCTGTCTCTTCCAATGCAGGATCAATCTCCATGCTCCGCCGCATCGCATAATAAAGGGAGGGCAGTGACGGCATCCCGGACGTGTGTGACATCAGATGAGCGATGGTGATTCGTTTCGTCCGCTCCTCATCTTTTGTCCGAAACTCCGGCAAATACTTGACTACCGCATCATTGACAGACAGCTTCCCCGCCTCCTGAAGCTGCATGATCGCCACGCAGGTAAACGACTTCGTTATGGACCCAATGCCAAATACCGTATCCAGCGTCACGTCTGCTCGTTGTTCAGCATCCCGATAGCCGATTCCTTTGGTATAAACGAGCTCTCCCTCTTTGGCAATCCCGATAAAGGCACCTGGCAGCTTGGCGGTCTCCATCAACTTCTCTGCATACGCTTGTAACTGTTCCATGTCACTTTTCCCCCTTTACATTTCGCTCCAGCACATACGCATGCACTGGCTCGTCTTTCTTCAGCAAGCCGACTACTGCATAGCCTTGAGAAAAAGCTTCCTTGCAAAGGTTGCGCAAAGCAAGACGCCACTCCATTGCTGTGGCGAGATGCTCTTGTTTCAGCTTTTGGATCGCTGCCGGTACCGCGAGCAAGATTCCCTCGTGCTCCCCTAGCCCCTGCCGCACTGCTGGAAAGGGTTGTTCATCCCTCAGTTCCCAATCGAGCACAGAAGGATACGCTCTCCATTCATCCCGATCAACGGGGGAAACCTCTATACAATTGACGACACGCTCTGACCTCAGTTCCCACTCCAGTAAAAACCGATCCGTCGGCATGCCTTTATTGATACCATCGCCCATGTCCCCATAGTACGAATCCAGGTAGGTGCTTACCGTTCCACCCAGCTTGCACAGATTCAGATAGGCATTGCGTGCCTCGAGAGGATCATACGTCCACGTCATTTTGTCATATCCGTTTTCGATGGCCCAGTCTCGCTGGCTTAGCTTGAGCTGCTTGCCTATTCCCCAGTCGCGATATTCGGGTAAGATCCCCAACATATGGGAGCACAAATGCGACTTGCCCTGCTTGAAACCAGCAAAGCCATAGCAAAAACCGACCGGCTTCTCATCATGGTACGCAGCAATCACGACCCCGCCGTTGTGGATCGCAGCCATCAACTGGGGAACAGGCGAAATGCTGCTCGGTCCCCAAACCTTCCGTTGCAGGTCTTCCATTTCCACCATCTGAGGAGCAGTGGTCATCGTGCGGTACACCAATTCTGGCCGCATCTTTCATTCACCTCGGGATCATATCGTCACGTTTGTCTGCTCGTAGCTCTTCTCCATTACCTGCAAGGACTTCACTACATCCCAATTAATCTCGTAGCCAATACCGGGTCCGTCCGGGACTGCCAGTATACCAGGCTTGGCGAATTCGACCCCTGGCGTGACAATGTCCTGCTCCCAGTAACGGCTCGATGTCGCGGTATCGCCCGGAATGGTAAAGTTGGCGAGAGAGGTAATCGCAATGTTGTGTGCCCGACCTACACCGCTCTCGAACATGCCGCCGCACCATACCGGTATATCATGGGCAAGACATAGGTCATGAAGCTTCTTGGATTCCGTAAGGCCACCGACACGCCCCACTTTGATGTTGATAATCTTGCAGCTGCCCAGTTCAATCGCACGTCTGGCATCTTCGTACGTGTGGATGCTCTCATCGAGGCAGATCGGCGTTTTCATTTGGTTCTGGAGACGAGCGTGGTCGACGATATCATCGTGGGCCAGCGGCTGCTCGATCATGATCAGGTTGTAGTTATCCAGTTCTTTGATGAGATCGAGCTGATCGAGGGAATACGCGGAGTTGGCATCAGCCATCAATGGCAGTGAATCTCCAAAGCGCTTGCGCAATCCCTCAATCAGTGCAATATCAAAGCCCGGTTTAATCTTCACCTTGATTTTCTTATAGCCCTCCGCGACAAAGCCTTCTACCTTATGAACGACTTCTTCGACAGACTTCTCAATTCCGACGCTTACTCCCACTTCGATTTCTGTGCGAGTGCCGCCCAATGCATGAGCCAGTGAGATTCCTTTTTGCTTGGCAAACAAATCCCACACTGCGCCCTCCAAAGCCGCTTTCGCCATTTGATTGCGACGGATCGGGGCAAAGAGACGGGCCACGTCCTCAGGCGACTCAATCGGATTGTTTAAAAGAATCGGAATCAGGAAGGTCTCCAGCATGTAGAGCACCGTTTCCGTCGTTTCTTCATTATAAAAAGGAGTCGGCATGGCTACGCTTTCCCCATAGCCTGTTTCCCCTTCACTGTGCACACTGACCAGCAAGAAATCCCTCTTGGTCTGCTGCCCAATGCTTGCTACAAACGCTTCTTTTAACGGCAGATGCAATCTTTTTATCTCCACTTTCTCGATCTTCATCGTCATTTGCTCCTCTCGTCGTCCCCGTATAAATGGCAGGCCACGACATGATCTTGATCCATTGCCAGTTCAGTTGGTCGAACCGTTCTGCAAATGTCCATCGCATGGCGGCAGCGTGGGTGAAAAGCGCAGCCGACCGGTGGGTTCGCCGGGCTCGGTACATCGCCACCGAGGACGATCCGTTCCTTCTTTTTCTCTGGATTCGGGACAGGTACAGCTGAAATCAGGGCTTGCGTGTAAGGGTGCAGAGGCCTTTCAAAGAGGCTCTTTTTATCCGCGATCTCTACAATCCGCCCCAAGTACATGACCGCGATGCGATCACTAATGTGGCGAATCACTCCTAAATCATGGGAGATGAACAAGTAGGTCAATCCCATGTCATCCTGCAATTCATCTAACAGATTCAGTATCTGCGCCTGAATGGATACGTCCAAAGCTGAAACCGGTTCATCCGCTACAATCAGCTTGGGCTTTACTGCGATGGCGCGGGCGATACCGATACGTTGCCGCTGTCCGCCACTGAATTCATGCGGGTAACGATCCGCATGCTGCGGGTTCAAGCCGACCAGCCTCAACAGCTCAAATACCCTCTCTCGCATCGGACGAGGGTCTGCTTGCGCAGCTCCCGCAGACAATGCTTCCGCTAATATGGTAGAGACCGTCAAGCGTGGATTCAGCGATGAGTAGGGATCCTGGAAGATGATTTGCATCTGGCTGCGCATATTTCTCAGCTTGGCTTCCGGCATGGAAACCAGCTCTTCCCCATCAAAACGGACGGAGCCATCGCTAGGCTTCACCAGCTGCAAAATACTGCGGCCTGTCGTCGATTTGCCACAGCCGCTCTCCCCGACGATTCCCAATGTCTCGCCTTTCTTGAGTTGAAAAGAGACGCCATCTACCGCCTTGATGTGACCGGACGTCTGCCCGAATAGCCCTTTTTTCATAGGGAAGTAGGTTTTGAGGTTATCTACCACCAGCAGATTTTCGCTCATATCGCCACCTCCTTATCCTGATAGACCCAGCAGCGGACGGAGTGCTTCCCCGTACTGATGACAGGTGGTTTTTCCTTCCTGCACTTTTCTACCGCATGCGTGCAGCGGGAGCTAAACGGACAGCCGTCCTGCACCTCTCCCAAGATCGGCACATTCCCGTCAATCGGCGTCAGCCTGTTGCTTTCCGTCTCCAGACTCGGGATCGACTGCAAGAGCCCTACCGTGTACGGATGTTTGGGATTGGAGAAAATCGTCCGCACATCTGCTTCTTCTACAATTTCGCCGTAGTACATGACCATCACGCGGTCCGCCATCTCTGCCACAACACCCAAATCATGGGTAATCAGCAAAATGGCTGTCTGTGCGGTCTGTTTCAAATCGTTCATCAAATCGAGAATCTGCGCCTGAATCGTTACATCCAATGCCGTTGTGGGCTCATCCGCAATGAGAAGGTCAGGCTCGCAAGCCATCGCCATCGCAATCATGACCCGTTGTTTCATCCCGCCCGAGAGCTGATGAGGAAAATCGTTGACAATGCTCTCCGCTCGCGGAATTCCCACTTTCCGCAGCATGTCAATGGTCTTGGCACGCCGTTCTTGTTTGGAGAGGCTCGTATGCAGCCGATACACCTCATCGATCTGCTTCCCGATCGTATGAACCGGATTCAGCGAGGTCATCGGCTCCTGGAATATCATGGAGATATCGCGACCGCGAATCTCGCGCATTTCACGCTCCGTCAACTGATTCAAGACCTTCTCTTTAAACCGGATGCTGCCGTCCAGCACCCCCGTTTTTTTCGAAATAAGTCCCATAATCGACAGCGAAGTCACACTTTTGCCGCAGCCTGATTCGCCTACCAGCGCTACCGTTTCTCCCGCCCCGATCTGAAAGCTGACTTGATTCACCGCCGTAAACGTTCCTCGCTCTGTTTTCAATTTCAGAGAGAGCCGTTCGATATCCAACACGGTCTCGTTCTGTTTCATCGTCTAGCCCCCCTTCCTTCGATCGCGTTACTCCTCGCCCCCACTAAAATGTTCATAGGCGGTAAGCGCCAAACGAGCAATCATGCGCTCGCCCTCTTTTGTCGAATGGTTCCCGTGTGAAAAGGCAGCAATCGTAAACGCTCCTTTGCCTTCCGGGAGATAGACGATGCCCACATCATTCACGACGCTGCCGATTGTTCCGGACTTGCAGGCAATGATGGTCTTGTCTGGCAAAAGATAGGGAATACGGTTGCGCAGCTGCTGCCGCTTCATGATGTCGAGAATACCGTCGCATGCTTCCTGTGACACCAATTGCCCTGTAGCGATCAATTCCAGCAGTTTCCCCATGTCAACTGGTGTAGCGACATTGTTTTCCGGAGTCGGTTGAAAGATCACGCTGTCCGCGTCGATGCCTGAGGTCTGGAATTTTTGCTTCAGCTTTTGAAAGCCTTCCAGCCCTTTTTTCTCTCCTGCCAATCCTCCGCCGATGCTAAGCAGTTCCCAGCAGCTATTCCGAATGGAAATATGGGCAAGTCCCAGCTCGTTCATAAACGCTTCCACGCGCTCCGTTCCTACCAGCTCCAACACTTTGTCGGTCCCGAGATTGTCGCTGACGATAATCATCAGCATCGCCAGATCCTTGACAGCTACCTCTGCTCCTGGCAAAAACTCTTGGAGCACCCCTGACCCGGGAACCAGGTCATCTTCCGTCAGACGAATGCGTTGCTCCAGACTCAGCCTTCCTTCGCTGACATCACGAAACAGGGTAGCCAGGATTGGCACCTTGAACGTGCTTGCCATTTGGAAATAGTCGTTGCTGTTGATTTGCGCCTCTTCCTGTGTCTCCAAGTGTTTCACAGCTACCCCAAAAGTCGCGGAAGATTCCGACAGTACTGCCTCCAGCTTTTCCTGCAAACTCATTTGAATGCCCCTTTCGCTTTTAAACTGCCGATTTATTTTGGATCAAGCGCATCGCGCAAACCGTCACCCAGCAAGTTAAAGCCTAGAACCACCAGCATGATCGCCATACCTGGGAAAATGGACATCCACCAAGCCTGCCCCAAAAATGCTTTGCCCACATACACCATGGCACCCCACTCAGGGACAGGCGGCTGCGCACCCAGTCCGAGAAAGCTGAGAGCCGCTGCGGCGAGAATACTGCTACCGAATTGCACAGTCATCAAAACGATGATCGGGGATAAAATATTGGGCAAAATGTGTTTGGCTAAAATGACAGCATCCTTGATCCCCAGCGCCCGCACCGCTTCGATGTACTCTTTTTCACGAATGGTGAGCACAGAAGCGCGTACGACCCTGACGTAGGAGGGAATCACCGCGATGACGATAGCGATCATGGCATTGGTCAAGCCTGGGCCCAACACGGCGATGATCGCGATAGCCAACAGCAACGCTGGCAAAGCGAGCAAGATATCCATCACCTGCATGATGTAGATTTCCAGACGCCGATAGTAACCTGCGATGATCCCCAGCGTCACGCCGATAGCCGACGCGATGGTGACAGTAATCAAGCCGGTCAAAAGCGAAATCCTACCGCCATACAGCAGTCGAGAAAAAATATCGCGCCCAAAGTCGTCGGTTCCGAGCAAATGCTTGGCTCCAGGCCCCATCATGCGGTCCTTGAAGTTCATTTGATCAATCGGGTAAGGCGCTAGCAGCGGCGCACAGACACACCCAATGGTAAACAGCAGCAATATGACGGCACCGGCCATCGCCGTCTTGTTCTGAAACAGTCGTTTGGCCACCTGCGACCAGTAGGATGGTGAAACCGGAGATTCCGCTGCTCGAATCGGTGGGTGCATCTCATGCCCCACTTCTAGTTGGCTCAAGTTTCCACTCACGTTTTCCTCACTCCTTCCTAGTCGTATTTAATCCGTGGATCAAACCAGCTGTACAACAAATCGACAATCAGATTAGTTAGGGCAAACAAAAATGCGATAAAGAAGACAAGTCCTTGAATCGTCGGTAAATCCCGCTTGCCGATCGCCTCAATCGCCAGACTGCCCAAGCCCTGCAAGGAAAAGATCGTTTCTGTCACGACCGCACCTGCCAAGAGTGCCCCAAACTCCAGACCAATCAGCGTAATGACCGGAATGATCGCATTTTGCAGCCCGTGCTTGAGGATGACCCACTGATGCGGTGCTCCTTTTGCCTGAGCGGTACGCATGTAGTCCTGTTTGATTACATCCAGCATGCTGGAGCGTGTCATCCGGGCAATCATCCCCGCTTCTCCCAAAGCAAGGGTGACAGCCGGCAAGACAAGCGAAAAGAATCCATCGTATCCCGAAATCGGAAAGATCGGGAATCGGTAGGCGAAGATCCAGATGAGAAACAGGGCGATCCAAAAGCCGGGCGCCGAAATCCCGATCAAAGAGAAAAAGACCACGACTCGATCGACCCATGTGTTCTGCTTCACCGCGGAGACTACGCCGACGATGACGCCTATGACCGTCGCAAGCACCACGCTGTATAAGGCCAGCTGGAACGTGATCGGGAATCGATCCACAATTTCTTGCCAAACCGTATAGCCCGTAATGTATGACGTGCCCAGGTCTCCTTGCAAAAGCCTCCCGAGGAAGCTGAAATACTGGACAATCCAAGGCTTATCGAGACCAAGCTGTGCATTGAGTGCTGCTATCGCCTCATCCGTGGGGTAATCCCCGAGCAAATACTGCACGGGGTCCCCTGGAATCAAATGCACCAAGAGAAAGATGAGGATGGTGACGCCGAATAGCGTCCCCAAGAGCGACAATATTCTTCGAAAAAGGTATCGTTGCAAAACGCCCCACCTCCCTTTCGTTATTTCGTAATGCGGATGTCTGCAAACGGAATGTCACCAGTGAATGGGTTCAGCTTGTAGCCCTCAATATTGCGCGTCGCAGTTACGGACTCGCTGGAATAAAGCGGCACCCACGGTGGATCTTTTACCAAGATTTCTTCCGCTTCTTCGTAGACTTTCATCCGGTCTTCTTCGTTCATCGTTGTGCGGCCTTTTGCAAGCAGCTCATCTACTTTTGGATTCGAATAGTGGACGCGCTTCGAGTTGTTGGTCTGCATCAGCAGGTACAGAATATCCGGGTCGTTCAGCCCGAAATACAGCAGGAAGAGCTCGTGATTCCCTTTTGTTGCGCGATCTTTTACAGTCGCTACATCCGTCACGGCGATTTTGATGTCGACGCCAATCTCCTTCAGCTGACTTTGCAAAATTTGCGCAACACGCTGCAACGCAGGATCATCGGACAGAAGCAATTCAAAGGACAGCGGTTTGCCATCTTTATCTGCGATGCCATCTCCATTGCTGTCGGTATAGCCTGCCTCAGCCAGAACCTGCTTTGCTTTGTCCACATTGTAGCCGTACATTTCCTTGGCCATGTTTTCGATCTTCTCACTGTAACCAGGGATGGTTGGAGGAAGTGGACCGTAGATTGGTTTGGCGAATCCAGACAGAGCATACTGTACGATTGGCTCCCGGTCTACTGCCATCGCAATTGCTTGCTTAATACGTACGTCCTTGAAAATCTCTTTCTGGTTGTTAAAGCCCAAATATTTCATGCCTTGTTCCATAGCGGTTTCGATTTTGGTGCCAGGAATTGCTTTTAGTTCTTCTACGTATGTGCTCGGAACCTCTTGCAAGATGTTAACCGTCCCTTTTTTAAATTCGAGGATGCGCGTGTCATCATCTTTCAGGAAACGGAAGACGAGCTTGTCGACGTGTGGTGCCCCTTGGTTATCTGCGAAAGGCAAGGCCCATTTGTAATCCGGATTTTTGACGTACGTCACGGATGCTCCCCGTTTTACTTCCGGGTTCATGAACGGCCCTGTAGCGAGAGGCGCTTCCCCGAATTGCTCCCCTTTTTCCTTGAGCCGCTCTGGATCAAATGGAGAGAGGAAGGTCCCTACCAGCATGTTGGCGAATGGGGCAAACGGTTCTTTGAAGTACACTTTCACCGTTTGAGCGTCCGTCGCTTCGATCTTATCAATCGGACCTGCTAGATCTTTGTTAGGCGAGATAGCAGCGAACCGCTCAATCGATGCCTTGACGGATTCTGCTGTCAACGGTGCTCCCGACTGGAACTTGACGTCTTTACGCATCACCAGCGTCCATACTTTCCCGTCATCGGAGACCTGCCAGGATTCAGCCAGATGCGGGACCAATTTTCCCTGCATATCACGGGTTAAGATGGAATCGTACGGCTGGTTATTGGCATTATCCAACCAAGTTGTTTTTTGCGGGTCCAATGTATCTGGCTCGATCGGTGCTGCAACAACCAGAGTTCCTCCGCTCGTTGCGGTCTGTGGAGCAGCTGTCGGATTCGAATTGGTTCCTGCGGAGCTGGTACCTGTGCCAGTAGTGCCGGTTCCCGATGAGCAAGCCGCAAGCAGCAAGGTAACGCTGAGCCCGATCGTCGCCAAGCTGGTATAACGCCTCTTCTTCATGAACATTTCCCCCTTTTGTATGATGGACTGTGTATGATGGACTAGCTTTCCTGGACGAACGGATAAAAATGCTCGCTCGATTTGTCGTACCGTTGAATCCTTTTTTTGACCCGTTCCTGGTCGATCTGAGAAACGCCGCTCACCAGCGCATTTAACAAGGTAAAAATAGAAGACATTCCTCTTAACGTGGCGGGAGGTGGCGTAGTTACCTTGAGCAGAACGTCAGCCACAGGCCCGAGCGGAGAAAGCTCATGATCCGTTATCACCAAAATCTTGCTCCCCTTTTCTTTGGCCGCCTTGGCAAAAAACAACGTATCCTGCAAATAACGGGGAAAGACGAGAGCAATCATGAGCCAGTCTTCCGTTACTTCGGAGATGATTTGATTGGCATCGTCGATCTGTCCTCTGTAGAGGTGTGTATCCCCTTTGATAATATTGAGAGCGAATGATAGCCAGTAGGCGGGTGCAAAGCTAGTACGACCGCCTACGATAATGATTTTTTTCGCTTTGACAATGCTCTGGATGGCTTGATCAAACAAGTGACGGTCAAGTCCATTCAATGTTTTTTGGATAAAGGAGACATCCTGTTCCATGGTAAAGGAAATCACGTCGTCGCTATCGTTAAACTCATAGGCCGCATCGTGGAAGGATTGCACCACGCTCTCTCGAATGACCGGAAACAACAGCATTTGACGAAGCTCATTTTGGAGATCGCTAAAGCCGGAATAACCCAGAGAGTAACAAAGGCGAATCACGGTTGTTTCACTTGTCCCACTGTAGGCACCGATCACTTTCGCTGGATGGAGAGCCACCTGATTCGGTTCATCGAGTATATATTTTGCTACCAATTTTTGCTGGTTCGTCAACTGTTCATATGATTTACGAATTCTCTCGTGCACGCTCTCCATCAAATCCCGTATCCCCCTCTGGCTGATTATCCCGTTTTCCTAAACGTTTGCCTTTTGCTGAACCACCCTCTCCCTGTTAGGAACGATTGACAGGATCGAGAGGATATACCGGTCTGTTCAAGCGCTTGTAGTCAAACGATTGGAATCGCAGTGTAGTCAACCCAGGCGAATCTACCGTAATGATCTGCGCACTGATCGGCTCAAAGCTCGCCCGGAAGTGTTGGCTCGATTTCAAGGAAACGATTTTGAATTGCGTGACATCAATGCCGTGAAGAAGGAAGATCTGCTCATCGAGCACCTGTGTCTTGACCGAGCAGACGAGAATGTCTACCCCATTTGCTTGCAGACGGACCGATTTACCGAGATTGACCGGCTGCCCTTTCCCCATGGGAGACGAGGTAACGAAGCAACCATCTGTCAACGATTTGACATACGCCGTAAGTGCAATCGGTTCCCCGTGCAGGTTGTCTGTCTTGCCACCCAGCTGTACCTCAATCGTTGCGCCGACTCCTTTTTCATGAGCCAGAGCAGCTACCTCCGGATCGTAGATAAAGCCAAAGCAGGCATCCTGCAACTCAGCTTCCAGCATGGCTCTCAGCAGGTACGTTCCATCTCCAGGCGTACCTCCACCCGGATTATCAGATGTTTCGTTTAAGACTACTGGAAACTCCGTTGCCGCTTTGGCTAATTGCAAGCCCTCCTGCGGAGATAATACCAGCGGTTCGAATTCCTCGCGCTTTTCCCAGATCAGGTTTGCGATGTCCTCTGCCGCTCGCTTTGCCAGCGCTTCATCGTTGTTTGCCACCGTGACTACCGTAACACCCAGCTCCGGGATGTCCGTGTACGGAAAGCCGTGGAAGAACGCACAGTCTACCATGCCTGGCTCCCGCTCCCATTTATAGCACGTTTCGTTGATATCTTTTGCTGGAGATAGATTCGTTGTAGAGGTCGGAACAATCAGCGGGAGCGTCGCACGGTACATGCGTGGTACGAGTTCACCATTGACCATCTTTTCCGCCAGCTCTACCGCTTCCAGACCGCGTTCATAGCAATCGACGTGCGGATAGAGATGCACTCCGAGCAGAATATCTGCCTCTGTTATCATTTCATCCGTGATGTTTCCGTGTAGATCAAGAGTCACGATCACTGGAATGTCGTACCCTACTTGCTGGCGAACCGCTTTAAGTAAAGCCCCTTCCAGATCGTCAATGCCCTCTGCAACACCTGCACCATGCAGCGACAAGCAGATGGCATCCACTTTTCCCGCTGCCGCAATCCCGGTTAGCAATTCATCCTGCAGGGAATCGTAGGTTTCTTTCGTAATCGTGCCCGCCGGATATGCGCTCGCAGCAAATGCCCCTACCACTTCAATGCCACGCTGCTCGGCAGCATCGATCATTCCGCCCAGAAAATCCCGCACTCCTCTGTGATTGGTCAAGATTTGGTCGCCCCTCGCCCACTCCCAGAGCTCAAATAAATCGCGGGTAGTAGGGACATTCGAGAACGTGTTCGTTTCGTGCATGACCTCTGCAATTACGATTCTCATCTCTCTTCGCCTCCAATTTGTATGGAATTTTCACGATTACGGCATTTTGAAGTTTATACTTTAAAATCAATACATGAATGAAGTTGTAACTCTAGTTGCATTATAAGCGTTGATTCGGAAAAGCTCAATATTAAATTCTGAAAATAATCACTATTGCGGTTTTTTGTCGGTAAAAGATTTTTGCCAAAAGTTTACTTTCTATCGTTATGACAAAGAAAGATTCCCGATTTGGCAGAACCAGGTGAAAGAATTCGAGAAACCCCTTTGCCAAGTGTGCTCGGGGACATAAAAAGGGGTCATCGTTGCATGGGTTAAGGGTTATAATTAATTGGCAGAAGTAAACAATAAACAGGGATAAACGAACGATCTTACATACCCAAAAGGTCAAAAGATAAAGGAGATCCGATGATAGAGAAAAACGGAGCAATAGAAACGGGATGGAACTTTGACAACAGCTATGCCCGACTGCCGAAGTCTTTTTTTAGCAGGCTCAGCCCGCCGCCTGTGCGTGCACCAAAGCTGGCGGTCCTCAATGAGTCGTTGGCAACTGCCCTCGGGTTGAACATCCAAGCGCTAAAAAGCGATGACGGCGTAGCTTCGCTGGCTGGCAACAAAATTCCCGAAGGCGCTCTACCGCTTGCCCAAGCCTATGCCGGGCATCAATTCGGGCATTTTACCATGCTGGGAGACGGCCGGGCTCTGCTGCTTGGCGAGCAGATCACGCCCCAAGGTGAGCGAGTAGATATTCAGCTCAAGGGTTCTGGCAGAACGCCCTACTCCCGGCGAGGAGACGGTCGAGCAGCTCTCGGACCGATGCTGCGCGAATACATCATCAGCGAAGCCATGCACGCGCTCGGTATTCCTACCACACGCAGTCTAGCGGTCGTAACTACCGGTGAGACTATCTATCGTGAGACTGAACTACCAGGTGCCATTCTCACCCGAGTGGCTGCCAGTCATATACGAGTCGGCACCTTTCAATATGCTGCGAAGGGATGCACGATCGAGGAGCTACGGGCGCTGGCGGATTACACCTTGCAACGGCATTTTCCGGAAGTAAGCGCCGATGCTGACAACCGCTATCTATCCTTCCTGCAGGAAGTGATCAAGCGTCAGGCCTCGCTCATTGCCAAATGGCAGCTCGTTGGATTTATTCACGGCGTCATA
>JARDZO010000411.1 GCA_029240815.1 Brevibacillus sp. | reverse complement strand
AGCTAGTGCAGCATCGTAGCAGGATAAGGTGAGGCAGATCCTCCACGGAGGCAATCGGCCTTTTTTCATTTTTCGTAGAAGAGAACGAAGAATAAAAAGGGTCAATGGTTACCATTGGCATTCCCTATTAGATGAGTCCGGAAGAGTATGTTACCATTTGGAGACAAAATATTTCGAAAAAAGGAGGTTTGAACCGTTTATGTCACAACCTAACGTTTCCGTAAACACGCCGCTGAACAAGAAGGCCAAGGAAATCAATGTTTTTGTATTGCTCCTTTTGGTGTTGATCGTTGCTTCGATTGCGACCTATGTTCTCCCGGCTGGGGAGTATACCCGGACAGAGGTGAATGGGCGAAATGTCGTCGTACCAGACACTTACAAAGGGATAGAATCTACTCCGGTCAGCTTGATGGGCATCATTGGTTCCGTTCACACAGGGATGGTAGAAGCGTCGTCTATTATTTTCTTTGTCCTCATAATCGGTGGTACGTTCGGTATTTTAACAGCAACAGGCACGATTGAAGCACTTATTTCTACTCTTTCTCGAAAGCTGGCGAACCAGGAAAAATGGCTGATTCCGATCATGATGCTATTTTTTGCGATGGGTGGCGCCTTGATGGGGATGGCCGAGGAGACATTGGCCTATATCGGGATCATGATTCCACTCGCGATTGCCCTTGGCTTTGACGTCATCACAGGGACCGCGATTGTGCTTGTGGGGGCATCGATCGGATTTACGACTGCAGTCATGAATCCTTTTACAGTAGGGATTGCTCAGAGTATTGCCGAGCTTCCGCCGTTTTCAGGTATGGGCTATCGCATTCTCTTATTTGTGATCATGTACGCGGTGTCCGTGTATTTTGTCTATCGGTACGCGATGAAAGTAAAGCGTGATCGAGGATACGGATTTTTTGCGGACGGGAAATACGATGCGACGGCTTCAAAAGAGTTGCAGCTCGAGACGAAACACAAGATTGTTCTCGGCTGTTTCCTTCTTAACTTTGTGATATTGGCATACGGAGTCGTCAAATTTGAATGGTTTATCACGGAAATCGCCGGATTGTTTACGATTCTGGGCATCATCATTGCCTTTGTTGGGCGGCTTCCTGCCAGTGATGCAGTAGGTGCTTTCATGAAAGGGGCAGCAGGACTGATTTCGGGAGCACTCATCATCGGTGTGGCTCGTGCCATCGTCGTGATTTTGACGGATGGACATGTCATCGATACGATTTTGTTCCATGCGTCTTCAGCTATTCACCACTTGCCACCAGCTCTTAGTGTTGTGGGGATGTATTTACTTCAAGCCATCATTCACTTGATCGTGCCATCTGGCAGCGGGCAAGCAGCGTTGACCATGCCGATTATGGCACCACTCGCAGATTTGGTGGGAGTGACGCGTCAGACAGCCGTTCTCAGCTTTTCGATGGCTGACGGAATCGGAAATATCATTTTCCCGACCTCCGGGTACTTCATGGCAGGCTTGGCTATTGCCGGAATTCCATGGGTGCGCTGGGCGAAATGGATATTGCCTCTGATTTTGACTCAGTACGCGATCGGATTGGTGGCGGTGGTCGTGGCACAGCTCATCGGTTACGGACCTTTCTAAAGGGGGGATCGGGTCATGCAAGTGTTGGGATTGGTTTCCAAAGAACTAGGCGAATGGGCCGTGCGACATCGTCGCCATTTGCATCAATATCCGGAGTTGTCTGGCGAAGAGCATCTGACTCATGCGTATATCAAGCGTCAGCTAGAAGAGATGGGAATGGACATTTTAGCGTATGAAGCTCCGAGCGTCGTAGGGTTTCTGAGAGGAACGACAGGGGAAAAAACGATCGCGCTGCGTGCTGACATCGATGCTCTGCCTGTTCTGGAAGAAGGAGATAAGCCCTATAAATCCAAAGTATCCGGCATCTCACACGCATGCGGCCATGATGGGCATACGGCTGTTTTGCTGGCGGCGGCGAAATGGCTGTCTGAGCATCCAGACGAGGTGAAACCGAACGTCCTCTTCATTTTTCAATCTTCGGAGGAACGTGATCCGAGTGGTGCATCAGCTCTCATCGTGCAGGGCGTACTCGATCAGGTGGATGCGATTTTTGGCATTCATCTCTGGCAGCCGTTGGAAAAAGGTCAAATCGGTGTCTGCCATGGCTCGATGATGGCTGCCTGCGATGAATTTACCGTTACCATCGAGGGAAAAGGTGGCCATGGCGCTATGCCGCAAGAAACCATCGACCCCATCTACATCGCCAGTCAGATCGTCGGTGGAATCCAGTCCGTCGTCAGTCGTACGCTCAATCCACTGCAGCCTGCCGTAGTAACCGTGGGGAAGATCGAGGGTGGCAGTACGTACAACATTATTCCCAACGAAGCATTGATGCTGGGAACTACCCGTAGTCTGACTGAGGAGACTCGACAACGAATCTATACGCAGATGCAGCGAATTGTAGAGGGCGTCTCAGCGAGTTACGGAGCTGCGGGTCGCATGGAGTACAGGTGGGGCCCGCCACCACTGGTGAATGACAAGGTGCAGAGTCGCTATGTCGAGCGGGTGATAAAAGATGCGTTTGGCGAGTCAGTCTACGCGGCTGATCTCGCGCCCACGATGGCTGCGGAAGACTTCGCCTACTATTTAGAGCGTTGTCCCGGCGCATTTATATTCGTGGGGATGGGCGGCGAGGCAAGCGCATACCCTCACCATCACCCCAGATTTGATCTTGATGAAGATTCCATTCCGATCGCCATCGAACTGTTTGTCCAGCTTGTCCTGCGGTATGCCTGACAAGCTGTTTGAAAAAATGCTCCAGGAGGTACAGAAGATGTTGAATGTTTCCATGTTAAACGTATTGCAAGCCAAAAAGCGAATCGAACACGAAATCGTACAAACACCATTGATCTTGTCGAACAGCCTATCGCAGCACGTAGGTTCTGAAGTATGGCTGAAGCTGGAGAACTTGCAAAAAACGGGGTCCTTTAAGCTGCGGGGATCTCTTAACAAAATTTCTTCGTTGTCAGAGACGGAGTTGAGACAAGGAGTCATTACTGCTTCAGCGGGAAATCACGCGCAGGGTGTGGCTTATGCGGCGTCCCTCACTGGTGTATCTGCGCTCATCGTCGTGCCTAAGACGGCGCCCGAAACGAAGCGCGCTGGCATCCAACGATACGGTGCGGAGCTGGTCATCTACGGCGACAATTATGATGAAGCAGAGGCTCACGCGTTTCGGTTGGCGGATGAGACGGGCAGGACATTTGTTCATGCTTTTGAAGATAACGAGATTATTGCTGGTCAAGGAACCATCGCTCTAGAAGCGCTGCTGGAACAACCTGATTTCGACGCGATTGTGGTACCAGCAGGGGGCGGTGGACTCATTTGCGGGATTGCAGTAGCAGCCAAAGCGCTCAACCCGGCTATCGAAGTAATCGGTATCCAGACTCATGCTTCCCCACCATGGTACTATTCGTTCAAGGAGCGCAGACTGGCTGATGTGAAGTACAGTGATTCACTAGCTGACGGCTTGCATGGTGGCATCTCCCAAGGGAATCTGGATCTTGCCTTGCAAATCGTCGATCAGTTCGTGCTCGTCGAAGAAGAACAGGTAGCCCACGCGATGTACTGGATGGCCAAGGAGCATCACTATATGGTGGAAGGCTCCGGTGCTGTAGGAATCGCCGCTCTGTTGCATGGTCATTTGCCACATCTCAAAGGGAAAAAAGTGCTGAATATCGTCAGCGGCAGCAATGTGGATGCCGCCAAGTTAGGGAAAATCATCAGCAGCTACACGTAGAAACC
>JARDZO010000140.1 GCA_029240815.1 Brevibacillus sp. | reverse complement strand
GTGCTAGGAGGGATGATGTGATGAACTGTGAGGAATGCGGAAAACGACCGGCGACACTTCATCTGACGAAAATCGTCAATGGCGAAAAAACCGAATACCATATTTGTGAGCATTGTGCTCAGGAAAAAGGGGACGTCTTTACCGGCTTTCACAATTTCAGCATCAACAATCTCCTTTCAGGATTATTAAAATTCGACCCGATGCAGAAGAGCGCCAAGGAATCGTCGGCAAACAAAACGCTCCGGTGTGAAACCTGCGGGCTCACGTACGCCCAGTTTAGTAAGAGCGGACGATTCGGCTGCAGTGATTGCTATACCTTTCTAGGGGATCGGCTGGACCCACTGTTCCGCCGCATTCACGGAAATACACAGCATATTGGCAAAGTGCCTGAACGCACTGGTGGCCAATTGAAAATCCGCAAAGAGCTGGAGCAATTAAAGCAAGCCCTGCAAACGCATATAGCCAGTGAGGAGTTTGAAAAGGCCGCAGAGATGCGGGACCGAATCCGTGCGCTGGAACAAAAGATGGCCCAATCGTAACAAGGGGAGGTTAGCTGGATGTCGCAACAGCAGTTTATGCAGAACCCGTGGAGCAATTGGATGAAAGGGGAAGGACCTGATTCCGATATCGTCATCAGTGATTCCGATATCGTCATCAGCACACGGTTACGCATCGCCCGTAACCTGCGCCAGCACCCTTTTCCGTTGCTTGCGACTGATTCCCAAGGGGAGGAAGTGGTAAGAAAGGTAACGGAAGTCAGCGAGTCGGATGCCATGCGCAAACGACACCATCTGCAAGTGATTCAAATGGACCAAGTAAACCCGCTGGAAAAACGAGTGCTGGTGGAAAAACATTTGATCAGCCCGCATCTGGCCGAGGAGTCTCGCAAAGGGGCAGTTTTGCTTAGTCCTGATGAATCTGTGAGCATAATGGTTAATGAAGAAGACCACATCCGGATTCAAGTCCTGTTACCGGGGTTCCGTTTGAACGACGCCTGGGAAATAGGTACAAAAATGGATGATATTTTCGAGAAGAATTTAAATTACGCCTTCGACGAGACGAGAGGGTACCTAACGAGTTGCCCGACCAACGTAGGTACTGGAATTCGCGCTTCGGTGATGCTCCATCTTCCCGCTTTGGTCATGACTCAGCAGATCAGTCGCATTCTGCAGGCGATTAATCAAGTTGGTCTGGTCGTACGAGGAATTTATGGAGAAGGTAGCGAAGCATTAGGTAATCTGTTTCAGCTATCCAATCAGGTGACCTTAGGCATGTCGGAATCTGACATTCTCTCCAACCTGTATGGTGTGGCGAGACAAATTATCGAACAAGAGCGTGTGGCTCGTACGTATTTACTCGAACACACCCGCGTATCGCTGGAAGATCGCATTTTCCGCTCGTACGGGATTTTGATGTACGCTCGCACGGTCGAATCCAAAGAAGCTGCACAGCGTCTATCCGATGTGCGCCTGGGGATTGATCTCGGTGTGATTCCAGATGTTTCACCACTGGTGTTAAACGAACTGCTCGTGACGACGCAACCGGGGTTCCTACAGCACCATGCTGGTCAAAAGCTGACTCCAGATCAACGGGACGAACGCAGAGCGCGGTTAATTCGAGAGCGCATTGCAGACACAGAAAAGTCAAATGGCTAATAAATAAACATAGGCAACACGCAACAGTTAACCCATAGAGAATAAACACGGTTACCTTGGAGGTGTACGATATGATGTTTGGACGTTTTACAGAACGAGCACAAAAAGTATTGGCGCTTGCCCTGGAAGAAGCAGTCCGTCTCGGCCACAAAGACATTGGGACGGAGCACGTACTGTTGGGATTGATTCGGGAAGGCGAAGGGATTGCCGCGAAAGCTCTGCAATCACTAGGGCTTGGTCTCGACAAAATCCAAAGTGAAGTGGAGTCGTTGATCGGACGAGGAACTGAGCAGTCCGGCAGTAATTACACTCCAAACTATACACCTCGTGCCAAAAAGGTCATTGAGCTGTCCATGGATGAAGCCCGCAAGCTGGGTCACACATACGTGGGCACCGAGCATATTCTGCTTGGTCTGATCCGTGAAGGGGAAGGCATTGCGGCAAGAATCATGAACAATCTGGGCGTCAGCCTGAACAAAGCTCGTCAGCAAGTGCTGCAGCTCTTGGGCAGCTCTGAAATGATGGCGTCTCATCAACCATCGGGTGGCAATCCGGCAGCCAACACACCTACTCTGGACGGTTTGGCTCGCGATCTGACTGCCATTGCACGTGACGGTGGTCTCGACCCTGTCATCGGTCGCATGAAGGAAATTGAGCGTGTCATTCAAGTGTTGAGCAGACGTACCAAGAACAATCCAGTGCTGATCGGGGAGCCAGGCGTGGGGAAAACGGCGATCGCCGAAGGATTGGCACAGAAGATTGTGAACAACGAAATTCCAGAGACATTGCGTGACAAGCGCGTCATGACGCTGGATATGGGTACCGTAGTGGCTGGCACCAAGTACCGCGGTGAATTCGAAGACCGCCTGAAGAAAATCATGGACGAAATTCGCCAAGCCGGGAATATCATCCTGTTCATTGATGAATTGCATACCTTGATTGGCGCAGGTGGAGCAGAAGGTGCCATCGACGCTTCCAACATTCTAAAGCCGGCTCTGGCTCGCGGAGAATTGCAGTGCGTAGGGGCAACGACTTTGGACGAATACCGCAAATACATCGAAAAAGATGCTGCGCTGGAGCGCCGTTTCCAACCGATTCGGGTAGATGAACCGACTGCGGAAGACGCGGTCAAGATTCTGCACGGTCTGCGTGATCGTTATGAGGCGCATCACCGCGTCAAAATTACAGACGAAGCCATTGAGCAGGCAGTAAAGCTGTCTGATCGCTATATCACGGATCGGTTCCTGCCAGACAAGGCGATTGACCTAGTCGACGAAGCAGCCTCCAAAGTACGCCTGCAGTCCTTTACCGTTCCTCCGAACCTCAAGGAACTGGAGGGGCGTCTGGAAGAAGTGCGCAAGGAAAAGGACTCGGCGGTACAATCGCAGGAATTTGAAGAGGCAGCAGCCCTTCGTGATCAAGAGCAAAAACTGCGCGAAGAGCTGGATAAAACGAAAAAAGACTGGAAAGAACGCCAAGGCCAGTTAAACATGGAAGTTACCCCTGAAGATATCGCTCAGGTCGTGGCTAGCTGGACGGGTATCCCTGTACTCAAGCTGAAGGAAGAGGAAGCCGAACGCTTGTTGAAAATGGAGGAAATTCTGCATAGTCGTGTCATTGGGCAGGACGAAGCAGTCAAATCCGTCTCTCGTGCCGTTCGCCGTGCTCGTGCCGGCCTGAAGGATCCGAAGCGCCCTGTAGGCTCGTTCATTTTCCTTGGCCCTACGGGTGTCGGGAAAACCGAATTGGCGCGTGCTGTGGCAGAGACGCTCTTTGGCGATGAAGATGCCATGATCCGCGTCGACATGTCCGAGTACATGGAGAAGCATTCGACGGCACGTCTAGTCGGTGCCCCTCCTGGTTACGTGGGCTATGATGAAGGCGGTCAATTGACGGAAAAAGTACGTCGCAAACCGTACTCCGTCATCTTGCTGGATGAGATCGAAAAAGCACATCCGGACGTCTTTAATATCTTGCTGCAGGTCCTGGATGATGGTCGCTTGACTGATTCCAAAGGACGCACAGTCGACTTCCGCAACACGGTAGTCATCATGACCTCCAACGTGGGTGCCAGCATGATCAAGAAAAACACGACGTTGGGCTTCACAACCGGAGATGTCGAAAGAAAATACCAAGACATGAAGGACAAAGTGATGGATGAGCTGAAAAAGAGCTTCCGTCCTGAATTCCTGAACCGGATCGATGAAGTGATCGTGTTCCATTCCCTGGAGCAAGAACACATCGAGCAGATCGTTTCGTTGATGACCGACGAGCTGCGTAAACGCTTGAAAGAACAGAGCATTGATTTCCAATTGACCGAAGAAGCCAAGAAAGTACTGGCCAAAGAAGGTTTCGATCCGGCATATGGTGCTCGTCCATTGCGTAGAGCCATTCAACGTCACATCGAGGACAGATTGTCCGAGGAGCTCTTGAAGGGCAATATCAGCAAAGGCGACACCGTCAATATCGATTCCGAGGAAGGCCAATTGGTGGTCAAGCGTTTGGAAAAATCAAAGCTATAACAAACTCAGAACAACACTAGGAATGCCTCCCAAACAGGAGGTATTCTTTTTTTGGGTGCCCATGTATGATAAAAATAGAGGATAAAATCCGAACGAGGGTGCGAATATGTCAAAGTATAAAACGAAATACGCGTGTCAAGAATGTGGCTATGAATCACCAAAATGGATGGGGAAATGTCCAGGCTGTAACAGCTGGAATACCATGGTCGAGGAAATGACCGTCAAAACGGCACATCGACATGAAGGAATGAGCGGCGGACAGCGACAAGCCGCAATGCCGTTGACAGAGGTAGCGAGTGATGAGGATCCGCGAATGGACACAACTATCGGGGAGTTAAACCGTGTTCTCGGTGGAGGACTCGTACCAGGATCTCTTATTTTAGTTGGCGGTGACCCGGGGATCGGGAAATCGACACTGCTGTTGCAGACCTCCTTTGCATTGGCACATCAAGGTGCGAAAGTTTTATATGTTTCTGGTGAGGAGTCTGCAAAGCAAATCAAGCTACGTGCTGACCGTCTCGGCTCAAAAACTCCTCCTATGTTTGTTTTAGCAGAAAATGATTTGGATTTGATCGAACAGCATATTAATCAGGTAGACCCCCATGTATTGATCATTGACTCGATTCAGACTGTCTTTCACCCTGCCGTTCAATCTGCAGCAGGGAGTGTCGCGCAGGTACGTGAGGCTACCGCACAGCTGATGAGGATAGCCAAGGGCAAAGGGATCGGTACGTTTATTGTGGGCCACGTGACCAAGGAGGGCTCCATTGCCGGTCCGCGTATGCTTGAGCATATGGTGGATGCCGTTTTGTATTTCGAAGGGGAGCGCCATAACACGTTCCGCATTTTACGTGCGGTCAAAAATCGATTCGGCTCGACAAATGAAATCGGGATTTTCGAGATGAAAGACCGCGGGCTGGAGGAAGTGGCGAATCCCTCTGAGATCTTCTTGGCAGAACGCCCCTTTGGCGTAGCAGGCTCCACAGTGGTAGCCAGCATGGAGGGCACTCGGCCCGTCCTGGTAGAGCTGCAGGCACTCGTAGCGCCTACGAGCTTTGTGACCCCGCGGAGGACGGCAACGGGAGTGGATCATCAGCGTGTGGCGATGATCATGGCTGTGTTGGAAAAAAGAATGGGCATGATGCTGCAAAACCAGGACGCCTACGTAAACGTAGCAGGTGGAGTTCGTCTGGATGAGCCTGCCGTAGATCTGGCGATTGCGGTGAGCATTGCGAGCAGCTTTCGTGATCATGCGACGAATCCACATGATGTAGTGATCGGTGAGATTGGTCTCACAGGAGAAGTGCGCGGTGTTTCCCGCATCGAACAACGTGTTCGAGAGGCGCACAAGCTCGGCTTCAAGCGTGTCATCATCCCAGAGAAGAACATCCGCGGGCTGGAAGCTCCAGATGATATTCAGGTGATCGGCGTAGCGAACATCGGGGAGGCTTTGAACGAGGTGATAAGGGGGTAGGGCGGATGCAAGATAACCAAAAAAAGAATCCGCTGTTCAGTGACGTTCTCCGCTTAGTCGCTCCCGGGACACAGCTGCGGGAAGGTCTGGAAAATGTGTTGCGGGCAAAGACGGGCGGTTTGATCGTAGTTGGCTATGGTCCTGAGATGAAGCACATCGTCGATGGGGGTTTTTCTATCAATTGTGATTTCTCTCCTGCACATTTGTATGAATTAGCGAAGATGGATGGGGCGATCATAGTAAGTGAGGACGCCAAACGCATCTTGTACGCGAATACACAGCTATTCCCCCCTGCTTCCATATCCACCAGTGAAACGGGGACGCGCCATCGGACGGCACAACGAACAGCCATCCAAACCAATTACCTCGTTATCGCTATTTCCCAGCGACGCAATGTCATCACACTGTACCAAGGACATTTTCGCTATGTCCTCAACGAAATTAGTGTGATTTTGGCAAAGGCGAATCAGGCGGTTTCCACGTTGGAGAAGTACAAGGCCGTATTGGATCAGACTTTGACAAATCTAGGTGCTCTGGAATTTGAGGAACTGGTCACCTTGCATGAAGTGACGTCGGTTTTGCAGCGCGTAGAAATGGTGCTGCGAATCAAAACGGAGGTTTCCAAGTACATATGTGAACTTGGAGTCGAGGGAAGATTGGTCAGCATGCAGATGGAGGAGCTTGTATCAAATATTGAGGAAGAGGCTCACATGCTCATTCGCGATTATTGTCGAGATCCTGCGCTTTCTCCCGATCAGGTCGTGCGCGACATGAAAAAATTGAGCTCGGATGAAATGTTGGAAATGAGTTCGTTTTTGCGTGTGTTGGGCTATTCCTCGAACGCCAGTATGCTGGAGGAATCTGTCTCTCCCCGCGGCTACCGGATCCTGCACAAAATCCCCCGGCTACCGATGTCGATCATCGCTAATCTTGTCGAACATTTTCATAATCTACCTAGAATCATGATGGCAACCATCGAGGAATTGGATGAAGTCGAAGGCATTGGGGAAGTGCGTGCGAGAACCATCAAGGATGGGTTGAAACGGATTCAGGAGCAAGTGTTCATTGACAGGCACATTTAAAGTAGAATAGGATTAAGGCATTATTTGTATTAAACATTTGCCTAGGGGACCCGAATGAAAAGGGTCAACAAGATACTCGTCTCCTTCGCAAAAGAAATCAGGAGGTAGTCTATGTTCGTGAAATCGTTACCGAACATACTAACCGTAAGTAACTTGTTTCTGGGTGTACTAGCAATCATTCTGGCATTTCGGGGCGATGAATTCGTCGATTATGCAGCCATTACGGTGATTATAGGCATGCTGGCAGACGGTCTGGACGGTCGTGTGGCGCGAATGTTGAATGCACAAAGTGAGTTTGGAAAGGAACTCGATTCCCTTTCTGACGTTATCACCTTTGGCGTAGCGCCTGCCTTTATCATGTATGTCGTCGTTTTGAATGATTTTAACTGGCTCGGAATCTTTATCACAGCGATCTTCCCGATTTGTGGGGCGCTGCGTTTGGCTCGTTTTAACGTACAGGCTGGCGTTCCCGGATATTTCATCGGCCTGCCGATTACGGCTGCAGGCGGAGTGCTCGCGACTCTTGCGCTGTACCACCAGGTATTTAATGCAGTCATGCTGGCAGTGAGCATGCTTTTGCTGGCATTCTTGATGGTGTCGAAGGTCAAATACCCTAACTTCAAAAAAGTGGGGATTCCCAAATCGGCATACTGGATTACTCCTGTCATTATCGCCATCGTAGTTGTTGTGGCGGTCAAATACCCGCAGCAGTTTCCGAAAATCGTCTTTTTGCCGCTAGCTTTTTATGCCTTGTACGGAATAAAAAAAAACGTTGACTTTCTTGTCAAAAAGTTTCGTAAGAGAAAAAACAAAGAAGAGGAATCCGTTCCTTTTGAATGAGTCAAAACAAGGGAAAAACCCGCTGGAAATGAGCGGGTTTTTCTTTTTTTACGTGTAATAATGGAGTAGCGTTCTCGCTTGTAGATACTGGAGTGCATAGAAATTTTCCGCTTAAACGCGGTTGTTCCTCCAAGAACCATCATCGATAGAAGTTTTTTATGCAACTTTTCTAGGAGCTCGTTCGTATTACGAGGGGAGACCTATGAAAGGTTGAAAACACCTAACGTATTCAACCGATTGGACTCTTTTTGCAGCACGTCTTCGAGTTTGATGTCCGTGATATTGCACAAAGCAGTAATGTAAAACAGGTTTTTTCCCAGCTCGGCTGTCAATACATCGCGGCAATGCTCACACAAGGGTCCAGTGAAATGAGTATCCAACTGTAATTTGTTCTCTTCCAGGTTTTTGTTCGAATCGTACGTTTGCTTTTTGGCGACTACCTCGACACAGCCGCACTCCGTAATGGCTTTGGTCAGCGAACGGTTGATGCGGGATGCAGTTTCCTGAACTTTGGACATGACGTCGAGTACGCTGCGATGCCTGATCAAGAGTTCTGAGACTTGCGTTTGGAAGCCGTCTACATTGCTTTTGTCCATATGGTTCACCTCTGCTTTAGGCTGTTAGTATCGTCATAATTTTCGCACATTGCGCTACAGCCATTATAAGAAGGGAGTCTGGTCTCTGTCAATTTGATTCAGAAGGAAACGGATGTTCGAGGTTGACGACAAAATGGCAACTATGTTAAAATTTTTGGCTATTTGACATGGTAAATTAAATTTTGCTATAGTGGGGGGAAAGTGGTGAAGAAGGGATTTCGCCATTTGGAAAGAAATAGGTTTTTACTTATAGGCTTCTGTCTATATTAATAAAAGGAGGTGAAGGCATGGTACGCCGCATAGGAAAAATCTTTTTTGTTTTGATTGGTGGGGGCTTGGGCTACCAGTACGGTGCTGACTTGTTTTCGTTGCTAAATGAGCTGTTAAATTTTGGGGATGTAACAGGGACGCAATACATTGGTGCGGTTCTTGGTGCCATTTTGTTCTTCTTTTTAGCCAATTGGCTCTTGGATTATATTTTGAGGGTGATTCGTTGGGGAGAAGAGACACTCGTCAAAATGCCAATTGTGGATGTAATGTTCGGAGCGATGGGGTTGATTAGTGGTCTTATTGTTGCCTTTTTATTATTCCTGCCCATCAGTAAAATCCCGATCCCTATCATAGGAGATCTGTTGCCGTTGGTTGTGTCCGGTTTGCTTGGTTACTTGGGATTCCAGGTTGGATTCCGCAAACGGGATGAAATTATGTCGGTTTTTTCCATCGGTCGGAAGGATAAGAAAAAGGACAATAGCAATACCGCGACGAACGTAGAAAATAAAATCTTAGATACGAGTGTCATCATCGACGGTCGCATCGCAGACATTTGCCGCACTGGCTTTTTGGAAGGTGTGCTGGTCATTCCGGGATTTGTGCTAGAGGAACTTCAACACATTGCTGATTCCTCCGACGTGCTGAAGCGAAACAGAGGACGCCGGGGACTTGATATTTTGAACAAGATTCAAAAAGAGATGAAAGTAAAAGTCCAAATCTGGGAAGGCGATTTTGAAGAAGTCTCCGAGGTCGACAGCAAGCTGATCAAGCTGGCAAAAGTCATGAATGGGAAAGTCGTGACAAATGACTTCAACCTGAACAAGGTATGTGAATTGCAAGGTGTCTCCGTCTTGAACATCAATGATTTGGCAAACGCGGTCAAGCCGGTCGTCCTGCCAGGTGAAGAAATGAACGTTCAAGTCATCAAGGACGGTAAGGAGCACGGTCAAGGGGTTGCTTATCTGGACGATGGCACGATGATCGTCGTTGAAGGCGGACGAGAGTATATCGGCAACGATGTAGATGTTCTCGTGACCAGCGTGCTGCAAACTTCGGCGGGTCGAATGATTTTCGCTAAGCCAAAGCTGTTGGAAAAAGCATTGTAGAGAGATTGAGAGGGAAGACAAGTGGGTGTGGGAGTCGTGATCGTTGCCGCTGGTTCCGGAAAACGGATGGGTGGCGAACGAAACAAGCTGTGGTTGCCTCTGGGTGGTGAGCCTATTTTGGCTCATACGGTTCGCCTGTTTGCGACACACCGAGAGATTGATGAGATCGTGCTGGTCGTCAGCACGGAAGACCATAGCAGTGTACTGAAATGGCTCGATCGCGAGCGAATCCGTGTGACAGTTACATTGGGTGGTGCCGAACGACAGGACAGCGTGAGAAATGGGTTGTCCGCACTCTCCAACGACTGCTCGTATGTGCTTGTTCACGATGCTGCCCGTCCTTTCGTTACTCGCAAACAGATCAGTGCTATGATCAAACAAGTACAACAGGATCAAGCAACGATCATGGCAGTGCCAGTGAAGGATACGATAAAAGTGGTGGGGGCGACTGGAATTGTAGAGTCGACCCCAGCACGTGAAAGCTTGTGGGCCGTCCAAACCCCACAAGCTTTTCGTATGTCTTTGCTGCGAGACGCACACCGGACGGCAGTGGAAACGGGCAAGATGGGAACAGACGACGCTATGCTGGTTGAATGGCTAGGGCATCCTGTAACAGTGATGCAAGGAAGCTACGAGAATATAAAGATCACCACGCCAGATGACTTGTGGCTAGGTGAAGAGATCTTGCGTAAACGAAAGGGAGAGTAACTCATGCGTATTGGACAAGGGTTTGATGTGCATCAACTGGTAGAAGGGCGGCCTTGCATCATCGGTGGCGTCACGATCCCCTATGAAAAAGGATTGCTGGGGCATTCGGATGCAGATGTGCTTTTGCATGCGATTAGTGATGCGATACTAGGAGCCATCGGAGAGGGAGATATCGGCAGACATTTTCCGGATACCGATCCAGCTTTCAAGGATGCGGATAGCGTCAAGCTGCTACAGCATGTGTGGGCACTGGTAAAAGAGCGGGGATACAGACTGGGGAATGTGGATGCGACCATTATTGCACAAGCGCCAAAAATGGCACCGTACATCCCACAAATGCAAGAGGTGATTGCCCGCGTGCTGGAAGCTGAGGATCTCTCACAAGTCAACGTGAAGGCGACGACGACAGAAAAGCTGGGCTTCCCTGGTCGGGGAGAGGGAATCGCTGCCCAGGCTGCATGCTTGCTTGTCAAGTAGAGGGGCAAGGTGTAACATAAGGCATTAGAAACATTTTTCCGTTTACATTCATAAGGATGGTGCTACCCATGGCGAAAGAAATCCGCACGCGATATGCTCCTAGTCCTACGGGGCATTTACATATCGGCGGCGCACGTACAGCGCTTTTCAACTACTTGTTTGCAAAACATCACGGCGGTTCGTTCATTGTTCGGATTGAAGATACAGACCAAACGCGCAACAAGGAAAATGCTGACGAAGAGCAAATGAAAAACCTGAAATGGCTCGGTGTGAAATGGGAAGAAGGTACAGACGTTGGCGGTCCTTATGGGCCATATCGCCAAATGGAACGTCTGGACATCTACCGTACCTATATCGATCAATTGCTCACAGAAGGTAAGGCGTACTATTGCTATGCTACCAAGGAAGAGCTGGATGCAGAACGCGAAGAGCAGCTCGCTCGCGGTGAAACACCTCGCATTCTGGAAAAACATCGCCACGTAACAGATGAAGAGCGCGCGCAGTTCGAAGCCGAAGGACGCGTTCCATCCATTCACTTCCTCGTCCAGGACGATCGGGAGTACGTTGTTGATGATATGATTCGTGGTCAAGTTACTTTTAATTCCAACGAGATGGGCGACTTTGTTATTTGCCGTCCTGATGGAATACCTACGTATAATTTTGCTGTTGTGATCGATGACTACTTGATGAAAATCAGCCATGTTATTCGTGGAGAAGAGCATCTTTCCAATACGCCGCGTCAATTGATGATCTATGAGGCGTTTGGTTGGGAGACACCACAATTTGCTCACTTGGCTTTGATCCTAAACCCAGAAGGCAAAAAAATGTCCAAGCGCGATGAAAGCATTCTCCAATTCATCGAGCAATACCGTGATTTGGGTTTCTTGCCGGAAGCGATCGTAAACTTCCTCGTACTTTTGGGTTGGTCTCCAGGCGGAGAAGAAGAGATTTTCCTCATGGACGATCTCATCAAGCTGTTCTCGATGGACCGCGTCAACAAGTCTCCGGCCGTATTCGATGCGACCAAAATGAACTGGATGAACAACTTCTATCTGAAGCGTCAGCCGCTGGATATGATCACCGATATGTGTGTTCCTCATCTGCAAAAAGCAGGCTTCATCGAAGAGACGTTGTCTGATGACAAACGTGATTGGGTCCGCAGTATCGTGGGGTTGTACCAGGAGCAAATGTCGTATTGTGCGCAAATCGTTCCGTTGGCTGCTCTTTTCTTCCTTGACGAAGTGGTGTACGATGAGGAAGGGAGACTGGTTTTGAAAGAACCGCAATTGCCAGAAGTTCTCTCGTCCTTTGTGAAGCACGTATCAGCACAAGAGGAATATCATGTAGATATTATCAAGGCTGCGCTGAAAGAGGTTCAAAAAGAAACGGGACACAAGGGCAAGGCGTTGTTCATGCCAGTACGTGTAGGCGCAACTGGCCAAGCACACGGACGCGATCTCGCGGAGACGCTTTTCTTGCTGGGCCGTGACAAAGTGCTGGATCGCATCAAACAAGTGATTGCAAACGGGGAATAGGGTCAGACCTTTCCTTTTCACAATAGAAGTATGCGAAGATCAGGAGAAGTACAGCGGTAGGCACGCCTACAGAGAGGATGGAAAGGTGAGAGCCATCCGACGTGTCCCGTATGGAAATGCGCCTGTGAGCTATGAGCTGAAAGTGTCCTCGGAAGCGTGGACATCAGTAGGTGAATCGGCAGCCCGCCGTTATCGGGTTATTGAGCTCGATCGTTTCGTTGTTGTTTAACAATGACGACACACGAAAGTGATCGAAAGCAGAGTGGAACCACGGTAAAAAGCCGTCTCTGTCCCTTTCCATGTGAGGGGGCAGGGACGTTTTTTATTTCACAGAAAGAAAATCAGGCGGGAGGTGCCACCCAGTGTTTGGACAATTAAGAGACGACATACAGGGTGTATTTGAACGAGATCCGGCAGCGCGCAGTACTCTGGAGGTTGTCATGACCTACTCCGGTTTGCACGCGATATGGGGGCACCGCATTGCCCACAAGTTGTGGAAGGCGGAGTGGTGTACGCTGGCGCGGGCTGTATCTCAGGTGTTTCGCTTTTTTACGGGCATTGAGATTCACCCGGGCGCGCGAATTGGTAGAGGGTTGTTTATCGATCACGGGATGGGTGTCGTGATTGGGGAAACGTGTGAGATTGGGGACAACGTGACTATTTACCAGGGAGTGACCTTGGGGGGAACAGGAAAGGAAAAAGGAAAACGACACCCTACTGTTGGCAACGATGTGATTATTGCTACGGGTGCCAAAGTGTTGGGTTCCTTCAAGATTGGCGATAATTCAAAGATAGGGGCAGGTGCGGTAGTATTGCAGGAAGTGCCTCCCAACTCTACCGTGGTCGGAATTAAAGCACGCATCGTTATACAGGACGGCAAGCGCATCAAATGCGATCTGGATCATGTGAATTTGCCTGACCCTGTGGCAGATACGATCCGTCAGATGCAACGGGAAATTGATCACTTGCGCAAGGAATTGGAACATTTGAGGGAGGATAAAAAGAACCATGAGCATTCAATTGACTAATACATTGACCAGGCGAAAGGAACCGTTTGTGACATTGGAGCCAGGAAAGGTGAAAATGTACGTGTGCGGTCCTACCGTGTACAACTACATCCACATCGGGAACTCTCGTCCTGCAATTGTTTTCGACACCTTGCGCCGATATTTGAAATATCGCGGGTACCAGGTGACCTTCGTGCAAAACATAACTGACGTGGACGACAAGCTGATTCGTGTGGCAAATGAAGAGGGGACTTCAGTCAAAGAAGTGGCTGACCGCTATACGGATGCATTTAACGAAGATTTGCGTTCCTTGAACGTGCTGCCTCCAGATATCCAACCGCGCGTAATGCAGACGATCCCGGAAATCATTGAGTTCGTGGAAGGCCTGATTGAAAAAGGCTTCGCGTACGAGAGTGAAGGGGACGTATATTTCCGTACGGGTCGCTTTGAAGAATACGGCAAACTGTCCCACCAGCCCTTGGATGACTTGCAGGCAGGGGCACGAGTGGAGATTAATGAGAAGAAGGAACATCCGCTCGATTTCGCTCTGTGGAAGTCGGCAAAGCCAGGTGAAGTAGCTTGGAGCAGCCCGTGGGGTGAAGGTCGCCCGGGTTGGCATATTGAGTGCTCAGCCATGGCATTGAAGTTTCTTGGAGAAGAAATCGACATTCATGCCGGTGGTACGGATCTGGTGTTCCCCCATCATGAAAATGAGATTGCGCAGTCGGAGTGCTTCACAGGAAAGGTTTTTGCCCGTTACTGGCTGCACAATGGAATGCTCAACATCAACAACGAGAAAATGTCCAAATCTCTGGGTAACTTCCTGTTGGCTAGAGACTTGGTTAAACAATTCGGCGGTCAGCTGATTCGCTTTTTCATGCTACTGGGTCATTATCGCAATCCGATCAATTTCAGTGATGACCTGTTGGAGCAAGCATCCAACGGCTTGGAGAGAATCAAGACGGCTTACAACAACCTGACCTATCGTCTGGGAATGTCCCGCCCGGAAGAACCGAACGGTCAGGCGGAAGAGCAGGAACGTATCATCAATGAGCTGCGGGAGAGATTCATCACCGAAATGGACGACGATCTCAATACGGCAAATGCCATCACAGTCCTGTTTGATGTAGTGAAAGAAGCGAATTTGTACATGCGCCATGATAATGTAGGTACCCGCGAGATCCAGGCTTACAAGGATTTGCTCGTGGAGCTTACAGGCATACTCGGATTGGTGCTCGAACAAGAAGAAGAATTGCTGGACAGTGAGATTGATGCGCTGATCGAGGAGCGGACAGAAGCACGCAAGGCACGTAACTTTGCGCGTTCAGACGAAATTCGCGACCTGCTTGCTGCAAAAGGAATCGTGCTGGAAGACACTCCACAGGGTGTTCGCTGGCGCCGAAAATAAGGGGCCGAAGAGACGAAATGCAAAAAGAAGAATTGACCC
>JARDZO010000006.1 GCA_029240815.1 Brevibacillus sp. | reverse complement strand
TGCATGAGGATGACCAGAATCGCGGATACCATGACCCACGTGGCATCAATGGCAGAAGAGAGTTGCGCTAGAGTCGGTTCCATTCAATCCACTCCTTTTCGTGTCAGATATTCTAACACTTAATTTATTTATGTCAGATTATATGACATGAAGGAGCGGTATGGCAATTCTTTTTTTGTGCTTTCTGAAATTTTATTCTAATAGGCTATCTACATATCTGTGGTGGTGGGGAGAAGCGGGGTTCCGGAGTCGCTCCGCCTGGAAACCTGCTTCTCCTGCGAGTTGTTATGGTTTCTTGCGACCTGGTATTACGAGGTTCAAAGGATCAAAAGCTTACCAAGAGAAGAACGAAGTCATTTTTCTCAAAGAAACTCCTGGAAGGCTCCCAAGAAAAGGCACGTGGATAGGCTAAAGCTAGAGCGTTTTCCCCTTTTTCCTCTCCTCCACCATAGCCTGATCGACTAACAATCATAATGAAAACACCAACCTTTCAGACTAAACGTCCAAAGATTGGTGTTTATTGGTCATTTTTCGTTTTTCCACGATCAGGCCTACGACGGTCAAAACCGTTAAGAACAGGCCGCTGATCAGAAAAAGCTGTTCCACGGGAAGCTTCCCTAGCCAGATCGCGCCCAGACTGCTCGACAGCATGCCGAAGAAGGTAAACATCAGCATGTTGATGGCATACACTTTTCCGACATTTGCATCGTTCGCTTTTACTTGAATGGCGGTCACAGTCGGAATCCCGATGAGTGGTCCACCGACTCCCGCGAGAGCTGCGCCCAGAAAGGCAATCGAATGAAAGGATGAGCCTGCCGTCAAGAGTAGAAATCCACCCGCCTGCATTAACCAACCGATCAGGATGACAAATAAATGCCGTGTATAGTAAGCGCGTGACATATAAAGACTTCCCAGTAAGTTTCCAATCCCGTAAAAGCCCATCAGCATGGCCAATGTACTACCGTTTCCTTGTTCCATGCGTTCAGCTAGAAAGGGAAACCCGACATTGTAAGTGACGATCCAGACGAGATAGCCCAGATTGCCGAACAACAGGATATGAAACAAATAGCGATTCTGACGAAGCTCACTCACTCCGGTGGCGATATCCTTTTTATACTGCTGTACGGTCAGCCTGCTGGTCGGGCTGCCCGTTTGACTCCTTAGCGAATGGCGAATCGTAAAGAGAAATAGAACAGACAGCAAGTAGCTTGCCGCATTCACGAAAAAGAGAGTCGAAAGAGGAATTGCTGATGCGAGTAATCCAATCGTCATCGGTGCCAAAATTCGGATGGTCCGAAAGGTTGTGTCCAGGATGCCGTTTGCACGGCTCAGCTGTTCCAGCGGGATGATGCTTTTTAGCGCCACTGTACGAGCTGGCTGAAACAGACTGGAAAAGACACCAAGCAAAAATTGTGCAGCTAAAAAGAATGCAAACTGCTCGATTCCCAAGGCTGCCATGATCCCGACAGAGATGACGACGGCTACGCGCGCGATATCCGTACCTACCATTAAAAGACGCGGGCTGTATCTGTCAGCGAGCACGCCCCCTATCAAGTAAAACAGGAGGCCAGCGACCATTTCAGGAATGGCGAGCAAGCTGAGGGCAGTTCCCGATTTTGTCGCCTGCAGCAAATACCAGAGCAGAGCAAAGCTGTAGCACTGATCTCCGATGTTGGCTGTCATCTGTGCCAGCCACAGCTTCAGGAACGAACTGTTCTTCCATAACGATGCTTCCACACCTGATCTCCTTTGTCTTGTAAAATATTCAAAAAAATATTTTTTATTTAGAGTAGCAAGGGTAACGGGGAAAGTAAAGGGATTCATATTTGAGCGCGGATGCGGTCTGGAATGCGGGTATAAAAAAAGAAGCCGGAGGGCGGCTTCTTTAGTCGCTCATCCATGAGCAGGCCTCGGTAGAGGTTTTCTTACGAGTTGCTGGAGGATGTTTGGTTTTGCTGATTTTGGTGTTGTTGAGATGATCCTTGGTTAGTTTCTGTGTGGGTATCGTCTGCAACTGTGCTGCTGGTCAAGCCTGTTACTGCCAAGCCTTTTTGATTCAAGTTTTTCGCGCTTTTCCATTTGGACATGTGGATCTCTCCTTCTTCAACCGTTTTGTCGGTTCCCCTATACAATGCCAAACAATCGGACGACCTACTCATCCACATCTTGCCCAGGATGTTAGGAACGGAAATGGCAGGTATACTACAGAGATAAAGAAGCGGAGCGGGAGGAAATGGGAATGGCAGATTGTGTCATCATCGTGGAAGGAAAAACGGACAGGGAGCGGTTGCTGAAAGTATTAGCTGAGCCCGTTACGATTTTGTGTACGTATGGGACCTATAGTCCTGAAAAGGGGGAGGAGCTGGTCCAACTAACGCAAGACGCCGAGGACATCTATCTGTTCACGGATGAAGACTTTAGTGGGAAAAAATTACGTGCACATCTAATGGGAGATTTCCCTCGTGCGAAACAGCTTCACACACAAAAAATGTATGGAGAAGTAGCCAATACTCCGCTGCAAGTATTGGCTGACATCCTGGACCGGGCAGGGTTTGCGGTCGATCCTCTACACCTCGAACTTGGTTGAGCGCGAAGGGGGATAAAACGCCTGTTCATCGGCTATAACATAGATAAGATGGTTTGGTGGAGGTGCAAGTCGATTTGCGTAGTCTGATGAGCTTTTTCAACCGTATGAACGTCCTCGCGTGGTTGGCAGGCATTTGGATCGCTCACGCCTTGTTGTATTTGGCACTGGGGACGGCGACGTGGCTAGGGACCTCTATACTGGCTGCTGCCTTTTACGGGATCGTGATTCTGGTCGGGAAACTCGTGGCGAGCCGTTATCCTGACAAGGAAGAAAGCAAATAAAAGCCGGCTCTCTGCAGCCGGCTTTACCTATATTTTAGTTACCAGCCCCACCACTGTAAGGCGAGAATGATGATTCCCAAGATCCATACATAGATGGCAAAGCCTTTCATGGAGCCCGTGCTAATGATTTTTAGCATCCAGCGAATGGCAAAATAGCCGGCGATCGCCGAAAACATCGTCCCGACGATCATCGGGATCAGCATGGAAGTCTCCAGTGGTGCTTTGGCGAGCTTGGCTGTTTGCAAGACGCATGCTCCCAAGATGGCGGGCAAGGAGAGCAAAAACGAAAAACGAGCCGCATCTGCTCGATCGATCCCGCGCATGAGAGAACCAGCGATGGTCAGTCCGGAACGGGAGATGGCTGGGAGGATGGCAGCCCCCTGTAGGGTGCCAATGATGAATGCGTCCGTGTAACTGATCTGGTCAAAGGTACGGCGTCCCGTGCGCATGGACTCCACCCCCCAGATAATGGCGCCAGTCGCGAGAAACTCCCAGCCGATCGTGACGCCGGTTCGCGAGATTTCTTCAAAGTAATCTTCAAAAGCAAGGCCAATCACCGCAGTGGGAATGGTTCCGACAACCAGCAGCTTTGTCAGCTTGCTAAACGGATTGGTGAGGATGTATTGAATTTGCTGCCAAAACACGATGACCACGGCGATGAGCGTTCCCAGATGCAACATCGTATCGAATAACAGACCTGCTTCTTGCAAGCCAAATACCTTGCGAAACAGGACGAGATGACCAGTGCTGGAAATAGGCAAGAATTCGGTCAAGCCTTGCACGATTCCTAAAAAAATATGTTCGAGTAGCAGAAGCATCCGAAACAGTCACTCCTAACGTCAAGTGGATGGAGAAATGGCAGAAACCTCTGAGCAAAGCTCTTATGTCATATGTATGTCCACTTGTACGAGACTTGCCTGTTTTGCGATGTTTCCGTATGGCAGAATGGAAAAAAGTTGTGGTATTTTCCCCTGTCGGATGGGTATATTTAGTGTGCATGATGGACGAGAGTGAGGAAATGGTAGCGATGTACAATAAGAACAAACAGGTACGGACGAATACGGCACCCAGTCAATTGCAGGCTGGGATGACACTGGAGATGACGGTGTCTCGTAAAACCGACATTGGTTACTTTTTGCGGTCGGACAAAGACGAAGTATTTTTGCATAAGAATGAGGCGCATGGACCTTTGGATATGGACGATGAGGTCGAGGTATTCCTGTACCATGACCATGAAAATCGTCTGACAGCCACGATGGACCTGCCCTATGTAGGGATGGGTGAGTACGGATGGCTGGAGGTTGTGGACCTCTCATCGAGTATGGGCGTGTTTTTGGACAACGGGATCAACAAGCATCTGCTTGTGTTCATTGACGATTTGCCAAAGCTGAGGGATGAGTGGCCACGACCAGGTGATCGCTTGCTGGTGGCTCTAAAGCAGGACAAACTGGGCAGGCTTTTGGCGAAGCCTGTGACGGAACAAGAAGTGATGCAGATTTCTGTTCTGGCTGATGAGAGCATGAAAAACAAAAATGTGGAAGGCACAGTGTACAAAGTCATTGCTGCAGGGGCGTTTTTGCTGACCGAGGATGAGCATATTTTGTTTATCCACCGTGACGAGATGACAGAGCGGGTGAGACTCGGTCAAACAGTACGGTGCCGCGTCAGTTTCGTGCGTGAGGATGGCCGATTGAATGGCTCCATGCGCGAACGCAAAGAACTCCAATACGGAGAAGACGCAGAAAAGCTGCTCCGCTATTTGAACAACCGTGATGGCGCTATGCCGTATACGGACAAAACGGAAGCGGACATCATCCAGGAAAAATTCCAGATGAGCAAATCCAGCTTTAAGCGTGCGATGGGCAAGCTGATGAAGGAACGTAGAGTCGAGCAAGTCGATGGCTGGACCAAAGTCATTAAGAACGATTAACAAAAAGAATCCCTCCTGTACGTATTGTTCCTTCAGGGACAACGTACGGGAGGGATTTTTTTTACAATCACTTACTCAATGAGAGGTGGCGGAAATAGTTAAGCGGAAGCTTGCAGCTGCTGCTTTTGCTTGCGAGCTTTGTACAGGGACAAGCCGAATACGAGACCCAACAAGATAAAGCCAGCGATGTCGCTCTCCACACCTGGAATGACGGCCAAAACACCGCCAGCGACTGCCAGGATGCGTTCCAATGGATTGAGCTTTGCCATCCAGAAGCCGATCAATCCCGCCCCTACCCCGATCATCCCGAGAGTAGAAGTCAACATCACCCAGATGGATTCAAAGAACGTCGTATCGATTAAGAGTAAGGCGGGTGAAACGACAAAGATGTACGGGGCCATGAAAGCGGCGATCGATAATCGGGTAGACTCGACCCCGGTTCGCATCGGTTTTGACTTGGCTATACCGGCTGCGGCAAAGGCGGCCAGGGCAACCGGCGGCGTAATGTCAGCTACGATACCAAAGTAGAACGTAAACATGTGAGCAGCAATTTCAGGCACTCCCAGTTGCACGAGTGCAGGTGCAGCGATCGTAGACGTAATGATGTAGTTCGCGGTAGTAGGTGTCCCCATCCCGAGAATGAGAGAAGCGATCATCGTGAAGAACAGCGTCAGGAACAGTTGTCCACCTGCCAGGTCGATCAAGCCGTTCGCGAGCTTCAGACCGATCCCCGTCAACGTAATGGTACCTACGATAATTCCTGCACACGCTGTAGCGGCAACGACACCGAGTGCCATTCTTGCACCAGAAGCGAGTGCTTCCAGAATATCAGACAAAGACATGCGTGTTTCTTTGCGGAAAGCCCCGACAACGATGGTCGAGAGAATTCCGATGATAGCGGAGCGCTCTGCTGAAATGTTCATCATCAGAGCAGTAATGATAATGACGATTGGCAGCAGCAGATACATTTTTTTCAGAACTTCTTTTTTATCCGGCAGCTCTTCTTTGGTCAAGCCGCGCAGACCGAGACGCTTGGCTTCAAAGTGAGTCATGATCCAGATTCCGACAAAGAACAGGATAGCAGGCAATGCCGCAGATTTGGCAATCTCCAGATAAGGAACGCCGATAAACTCGGCCATCAGGAAGGCTGCCGCTCCCATTACTGGAGGCATGATCTGTCCACCCGTGGAGGAAGAGGCTTCTACGGCTGCGGCAAACTCAGGACGATAGCCGAGGCGTTTCATCATCGGGATGGTAAAGGCACCAGATGTAACGACGTTGGCAACGGAGCTGCCGCTGATCGTTCCTTGTAGTGCACTGGAGAAGACCGCTACTTTGGCAGGGCCACCGATGCGACGTCCCGCAATGACTAGGGACAGGTCGTTAAAGTACTCACCGACACCGGTCTTTTCCAGAAAAGCTCCAAACAGGACGAACAAAAAGATAAAAGTGGAAGAAACGCCGAGTGGCGTACCGAGAATCCCTTCCAGTGTGTAGTAGCTATGACCGATAATCCGCTCTACGTCACTGCCCCGATGCTCCAGGAATCCGGGCATGTACGGGCCGAGATAAGTATAGAGCAGGAAAATGCATGCGATCAGAGTAATAGGGATGCCCACGACGCGGCGAGCGGCTTCCAGTACCAGCAGGATGGCGACGCCACCAACTACCATGTCCAGGGTGGTGTAATTTCCTGTACGTGTGACCAGGCCTTCGTAATCGAATACCCAGTACATACAGACACCGACGCCGAGCAGGGCGAGGATGATGTTGACGATCCCTACCTTATTTTTGTTGCCTTTGCTACTCCCGGCGTAGAGCAGGTAGACCAGCCCGAGACCAAATGCCAAGTGGATTGGCCGGTGGATTTGCGGGGGTAGCGTGAGAAAGAGCGTGCTGGACAGCTGGTAAACGGAGAAGAGGATGAGCAGCAGGAAAGTGATCCATTTCATCGGACCGACGAATTGACGGACAGCTGATTCCTTGTCGTACTGGGCAATCAGATTGTCCATCTCTTGCTGACTCATGTTGGGTGTGTTTGTTGCGCTCATCTAGTAGCCTCCTATCTTACTCAATATGGATCGTTTTTCTGCCTGAATGGTAATGGCGGCTCCCGGCTTGTCGATGGAACTAAGCGGAATCTCTTTACCTGCGAAAAGCAAAGTATGGTTAGCCCGCACCTGGCCGATAAACAGGTGGAGGGCGGGAAAGACGCGGTTCATGTGACGAATGCGGAATGCTCCGTCCGAGATGACCAGTTCTTCACCTGGAGACAGCTCGTTTTCCATGCCAATACCGTAGTCATGGAAGGACATTTCCGCCAAAATGATCTGTCCGCCCTGTATGCGGTATTGCTCTTCGACTAATGAGCGATGAATGGAATGAGTCCAACGAATGCCAAAGGTAGTATCGTCTGTTATTTTGCTGCTCCACATGAGTTGGTGGGACAGCGTATCTCGAATCACGAGAGAAGGAAATAGGGGGATTGTGCAAAAGCCGGTGACCGCCGCAAGTAGAAGCAGTAAGGAGAAAAGGCGGAACGTGGTCCGCCCTTTCTGTGTTCTCACAAGCATGGAAACCTACTTCACGCCTTTTTCATCAAAGTACTTTTTCGCACCTGGGTGCACAGGCAGGCTCACACCAGCCAGTACCTTATCCATTTTGATTTCTTTTGCTTTTGCGTGACCGAGTTTGTCTGTGTTGTCAAAGATTGCCTTTGTCACTTTGTAAACGAGGTCTTCGCTCAAATCAGCACGTACAACCAGCATGGATTTCACAGAAACGGTAGTCACTTCTTCTGGTACGGTTTGATAGGTGTTAGCTGGAACGGTTGTTTTTACATAGAAAGGATATTTAGCAATGATCGCGTCGATTTTGTCAGCGTCAACCGGGATGATTTTTACGCCTGTTGTAGCAGCCAGCTCAGTGATGGCAGCTGTTGGTGTACCAGCTGTTTGGAACGCGGCATCCAGCTGTCCGTCTTGGATCGCTTTTGCAGAGTCAGCAAAAGAGAGGCGTTGCAATTGGGTGTCTTCGAATTTCAGACCGTATGCTTCCAAGATTTGTTGCGCGTTTACTTCGGTACCGCTACCAGGTGCGCCTACGGAAACGCGTTTGCCTTTCAGATCAGCTACGCTCTTGATGTTGCTGTCAGCGGAAACTACGATTTGGATGGTTTCATCATAAAGTGCACCCAATGCTTGGAATGCTTCGATTTTTCCATCTTTTTCGAACATGTTTGTACCTTTTGCTGCATATTCACCGATATCGTTTTGCGTGAAAGCGATGTCAGCTTTTTTGTCGCGCAGCAGGCGGATGTTCTCAGCGGATGCACCAGTTGCTTGAGCTGTTGTTGTGATGCCAGCATTTTTGGTGATGTGGTCGGCCATTCCGCCGCCCAGTGGATAATAAGTACCACCTGTACCGCCCGTAGCGATGATCAGTTGGGAAGGATCGTTGCTGCCGCCGGCACTACCGCCTTGGCCGCCTGGAGCTGCATTACCACCGCCGCCACATGCTGTAACCAACGACATGGTCAAGAGCAGGGTCAGCGAGAGAAGCGTACTGCGTTTTTTCATGAGAATTCCCCCTTATCTAAATGTTTACTGTATAAATATAGTGCCACTTCTGAATAAACAGACGTTTTTTCATAGCCGAAAAGGCACTATCTCATGGAAGTGTAAGCGACTAGCTATAAAAAACTACAAAAAACTATAAAAGAATATAGTAAAATAGATGTCGAATCATGTATGGGAAATTTGCACCATTTGGGGTGTTGGAGGATAGCGCAATCATCGATGAGAGAGAACCTCTATATTTTGTTAGTCATGCTGCTCACCGTGCCGATTGCGGGAGAATTGAAGTTTCATCCCTTTCAGGACGAATTTCGTATCAGCTTTGGAACGACAGCCTTTTTCTTTTTGCTGCTGTGGCTCCGGCCATCGTTTGTAGCGGGAGTGCTGACAGGTGCGACAGTTGTGTTGTTTCGCATTATGCTCGACTTTATGTCACAGGACGCCTTTGATGTTGTCCACTCGTTTCATATGCATTTGCCAGCTTTCTTTTTTTACGCCACATTTGCCGGATTGTTTTCCCTCTTCCGTGTAAACCTGTTTCATCATTTGCCACTTTGGGTGGGCTTGCTCGGAACGGCCGCTGAAATCGGAGCCAATCTGGTCGAGCTGTCGTTTCGCTCTTCTTCATGGGACAATGTTCTGCAACTGTCGGTCATCGGTCCCATTACAGCGATCGCGCTCATCCGCAGTTTTTTTGTGCTCAGCTTTTTTAACATCATTCAGCTTCGGCAGGCAAAATGGATGGAGAAGCAACAGCGTAACCGAAATGAACGCGTTTTGATGCTGATTTCCAACCTGTACGAAGAATCTATCCATTTGAAAAAGACGCTGCATCAGGTCGAGGACATCACCCGTGAATGCTATGATCTCTACCGGAAAATGAAAGATCAAGGCTCTGACGAGTGGATCGATCGTTATTCCAAGCAAGCACTCTCGATCGCGGGACAAGTCCATGAAGTGAAGAAAGACAACCAGCGCATCTATGCAGGGCTCTCCAAGCTGATTTCCGAACAGAATGAACGCGACTACATGCCCATGGGCGAATTAATTTCCATGATCGTACGTGCCCAGGAGAAGTACGCACGTCTGTTAGGGAAAACGATTTGGTTTGAGTCGGAAGTAGCTGCCCCTTATTTGGCTTGTCATATTTACACGACCTTGTCACTCGTCAACAATCTGGTCGCAAACGCGGTCGAAGCCATTGAAGACAAAGGAAAGGTTTCTATCTCGGCGTCTTTGTCAGAGTCACGTCAATGGATTCAATTTTCCGTAGCGGATGATGGTCCTGGAATTCAGGTGAAGGACAAAGAGCTGTTGTTCATGCCCGGGTTTACCACGAAATACGATGTGTCTGGTAAACCTTCCACGGGTATCGGTCTTTGCTATGTAAAGGAAGTGATCGACAACCTGCAAGGCCACATCGAGATCTCGGAAGAAAAGCAAGAGCGAGGGACTTTGTTCATCATACGTTTGCCAATTGCTAGTCTCGTTCAGAAAGGGTGAAAGTATGCGTTATTTCATTACAGATGATGATCCCGCTATTCGATCCATGCTCACGCATATCATTGAAGATGCCGACTTGGGTGAAGTCTGTGGGGAGGCGGAGGACGGCTCTCAGATTGATCGTGATTTTCTGGAATGGAAACGGACTGATATTCTCCTGATTGATTTGTTGATGCCGAATCGAGACGGGATTGAGACGGTGCGGCAACTGCAGGACTACAGCGGAAAGATCGTCATGATTTCGCAGATCGAATCCAAAGAAATGATTGCAGAAGCATACTCGTTGGGGATCGAATACTACATCACCAAGCCTGTGAACAGGCTTGAAGTGATCAGTGTCCTGCAAAAGGTGCGGGAGCGGATACTGTTGCAACAATCAATCGAAGGTATCCAGCGCTCATTGAGTGTCCTCGGAGGAAATGCGGGTCAACCCAAAAAAGAGCAGGTCTATACCGAGCGCAGCATAGCTACATCTGCACGCTTTCTACTGACGGAGCTGGGCATGATCAGCGAAACGGGGTCAAGAGATATACTCGAAATGATGGAGTATCTGCATCGTTGGGAAAAAGAGAAATCCGGAGACGGAAATTTCCCTTCTTTAAAAGAGATTTTTTTACAAGCAGCAGCAATCAAACTGGGGAACGAGGAAGCAACGCTCGTACAAAAAGAGATGAAGGCAGCAGAGCAGCGAGTTCGTCGCGCCATATACCAGGCTTTGACCCATCTGGCCTCACTAGGACTGACGGACTACAGCAATCCCAAATTCGAGACGTACGCCTCTACTTTCTTTGACTTTACTGAGGTGCGCAAACGAATGCACGAACTGGAATCGCAAAAAGAAACGGCCCTTTCATCCACGAAAATCAATACGAAGAAATTCATGTTCGTGCTTTATATGGAATCCAAACGCAGGATTGGATAATGCAATTGCTTTTTTGGTCCAAGACAGCAAATGTGGTAAGATATCACTATTGTTGTGTTGGGAGGGAAGCAAGTGAGCGAACTGCGTAATCCATGGCAGCTCCTATATCGAGTCTATCGCCATGTCCAACCTGTTCTGGAACGGGAGTTTGCGGCTTGGCGTGAGCGAGCGCAGACCATTCCCAATTCGGAACTGAGAAAACAGGCATTAGATAGTATGAACACGAAGAAATTTCATTGCCAGGGAGGATCAGTGTACGCGGCCCAGGTGATTCCTTATGTAGAGACGATCGTGCCGCTGATTGTCGCCTATCAAACGATCAGCGATTATTTGGACAACCTGTGTGATCGCAGCACTTCTTTAGATCCACAAGATTTTCGGCAGCTTCACGTATCCATGCAAGATGCCCTCACACCGGGAGCACCATTGCGAGACTACTATCTATATCGGGAAGATAAGGACGACGGCGGGTATCTGGCGTCACTGGTTCAGACCTGTCAGCGATATGCGGCACAGTTGCCCGCTTATACCAAGATTCAGCCTCAAGTAGTGGAGTTTTCGACCCTGTACAGCGACCTTCAGGTGTACAAGCACATCGCTCCGCATTTGCGGGAAGGTGAACTGCTGCAGTGGTGGGGGAATTATGAGGAAAAGTATGGAGAACTGTACTGGCAGGAGTTTGCGGCGGTAACCGGCTCAACGATCGGGATTTTTGCCCTGTTCTGCCTGGCGACGCAAGAGGATGTCCCCGATGAGCAGATCCGTGCGGTGAGTGAGGCTTACTTCCCGTGGTTGTGCGGCTTGCACATTTTGCTCGATTATTTAATTGACCTGGAAGAAGACAGACTAGGCGGGGATTTAAACTTCGTCAGTTATTATGACTCGGAGCGGGACGCAACGGATCGATTGCAATATTTCATTAAACAAGCAAAGGCAAGCGTTAGACGCTTGCCAAATCCTTCATTTCACCGTATGATCGTGGACGGGCTCATTGCATTTTACCTGGCAGATCGAAAGGTAAATAGAAGTCAGCCACGTATTTACACCATTGCAAAACAGCTGTTGAAGCAGGCGAAAGGCTTGCCGTCAGTGCTGTTCTATGTGAATAGTTTGCTTGTGAGAAGGTAACGGAGAAGGGGTCAGCGCATGTTCTTGCGCTTGTACGAAAAGCCGAATCCCATCAATGAGAAGGCAACAACGATACAGCCAAGGATACCAAGGGGGCTTTTTTCCCCAATGGAAATGCCAACTCCGATGAGACAGGCGGTTACGCAAAATGCCAAAGCTAATGTTACCAATTGATAACGATTCATCGGACTGTAACCTCCTATCTGTCAATGTTCCCATTATACCTTATTTTCCGCGAAAAACATCCAGGGAAAGAATTTGAAAAACCCGGTAAAATATTGTGCGAAGTGGTGGAGACCGCAGATGGAAAGCATATTACAAATTAAAAAAGGTAATCGGTTGTTAGAAGGCAACGTTACCTATGAAGAAGGGGATTTGATCGAAGCAGTCTTCTCCTGCCAGCTGGATGTGACGGTCGGAGATCAACTTCCTTGCTTGCTGACGATTGACTATGAATCTGTGAATACCTTTGAGGCAGTGGTTGTAGCCAAGGAAAACAATCGGCTCTTTTTGTTCCATTCGCCGACAGTGGTAGAATTTCGCGAACAGCGGCGCCGCTACCCGCGGTTTGATATGGAGCTGAAGGGGTGGATTCAGTATCCCTCCAAGGAGCCAGACTCGCTGTTTTCCGTATACAGTCAAATGGTTGATCTGGTCAATCTGAGCCTGGGAGGTTTGGCCTTCCGTTCAGACAAGCCGATTCCCGAGGAACAACCGATCCTCTTTTCGGCTGAGCTGCATGGGCGCAACCGTCCAGACGGGGTGATCAAGGCAGAACTAATGGTCATCCACGAACGGATCGAGGGACCCCACCATATGTTTGGCTGCACAATCAAAGGAATCAATGCGCGTCACTTCCACAATCTGCGCAAGTATATCTTGCAGCGGCAAATCGCAGAGCGCAGAAAAGTCAAAATTGAATAGACCCTTTTGAGGAATTGGTTCGATCTGGGCCAATTTTTTTGTTTGCAAAAAAAGCTTATTTTCATTGCCAACCACACTCTTATTTAGTTACTATCGTAGTAGTTGCTAAAAGGAGTGGTCGTATGCTGCAGGCGATGGTTGTTGTTTTTGGGTTTATGGCTCTGGGATATTTTGCGCAGCGTAAAGAGGAACAAAATCGCTCGCTGGCGAAGCTTTGTCTTTATTACCTCATTCCGATTCTGATCTTTCAATCTTTTGTGCACACTGGCGTATCCGTGCAGTCACTCGCGATGATTGTGCTGCATTTTTTCGTGACGACATTATTGGTGTACGTCTTGCTGATGTACATAGTGGGGCGCCTTTTTGGATGGCAGCAGGAAACGCTAAAATGGAACGTGCTGGCAGCGACACTGGCGAATGTCGGTTATTTCGGTTTGGCGGTCATCCGCTATGCGGTTGGCGAACATGCGGTGCCTTACGCGGTCGCGGTTTCATTGGCATTTAATCTGTACATGGCTCTGTTTGGATTTTCGCAGGTGGGAGATGAGCGAGAATGGCAAGGTCGGATTCGGCGTGTGTTTCAAAATCCGTATCTGTACGCTGTCCTCGCTGGCCTCTTGTGGCGATGGATGGATTGGACGATGCCCGCCTCGCTCGATGCTTTCTTGAATCTGGCAGCGAGTGCGACGTTGCCTTTGACTTTGCTGTTGACGGGAGCGGAAATGCGCAAAAACAAGTACGGACGCACAGGGCTTTGGGAGGCAGCGAAAGTGAGCATCCTCAAGCTAGTACTGCCTGTGTTGATCGCTTGGCCGCTGGCGCTCTGGATGACGGATGATCCCGTGGAGCAAAGTGTCATGATTCTCATGTTTGGCATGCCGACCTCACTGAACTTGCTCTTGCTTGCCAAGGATCAGGAGCGGGATACGTCCGCGCTCGCTATGGTCATCCTGTTGACGACGGTGTTGAGTCCGTTTACCTTGATGGTCGTCATGAATCAGCTGCCGTAGACGATCTATATTTTGAGTCAGAAGGAGAAATGTTGTGAGTAAGTTATGGGAGCAACTGCAACTGTTCGGATTTAACCAATACGAAGCCAAGGCCTATACAGCGCTGGTCAGTCTGGGCACGTCCAATGCTTATCAGATCAGCAAAGAGTCCGGGATTCCGCGGGCGAGGATTTATGACACCTTGGAGACTCTCGTCACACGAGGGCTTGTCTTGCTCGAAGAAGCGGGGGATGGCGCAAAGAGTTATTCGCCATTGCCTGTCGAGGTGTTTCTCGATCAAGCCAAGCGGACGTTCGAGGAGTCATGGAGCCAGGTGGGGGAGGAGCTTCGTACTCTGGAGAAGAGAGAACCGAAGACAGACGTCTCGCTCACGACCGTTCGGGGAGAGGATAACGTCCTGTCATTTTGCAGAATCATGATTCGACGGGCGAAAGAACAGGTGCTGCTGTCCATGTGGGAGCCGATGTACGACAAGCTGCTTCCAGAGCTTCTGGAAAAGGCAGAGCGAGGCTGTCGGGTCAAAGGAATTTTATTTGATGTCGCGCACCCGATGGAAGGTCTGTACAAGCACCGAACCAATGAATACATCAACAAAATGACAGAGGAACGCTGGTTTGTCCTGTCGGTAGATGGTAAAGAATTGTTGTATGGACATTCGGCTGAGCGCAAAGGCAATGCTTATTACACGGATGATCCGGTACATATTTTTTTGCTCGAGGATTATATCTGGCACGATATTTTGGTGAATAAGCTAGTGGATGCGGGGAGTCAGGAACAGCTTGACCGCTGGATTTTGCCAGAGATGGAGCATTTCTTTGGGCGGAAAATGCTGCCCGAATCGTATTGGGAAAATCACGAGGGGAGGAAGGAATAGAAGTGTGGAAAAAATGGGTCATCTGTCTGCTTGTGCTTGTCATCATGGTGCCCGTCGCTGCATGTGAAGCGACGGATACAGAAGAACCAGCTGTTCAGGAGATACCTTACGTTACGGAAGTAGTGGCAGACCATCTGGATGTGCCGTGGGCCATCGACATGGCCGCAGACGGGCGAATCTTTTTTACGGAACGGCCGGGGAGAGTACGGGTGATCCAGGCAGGAAAGCTACAAGCTGAACCGTTGATTGCGTTTCCCGCACCGTTTATCAGTGAAGGCGAAGGGGGTCTGTTAGGCCTCGCGATCGATCCGAAATTTGCTGAAAACCACTACCTGTACATCTACCATACGTACTTGGAGGGTGGAGAGGTATACAATCGAGTCCTGCGTCTGCGGGAAGATAACAACCGGGCACATATCGACAAGGTCTTGATAGATAAGATCCCCGGAAGCGGTATCCACAACGGAGGTCGTCTGAAAATCGGGCCAGACCAGCTCCTCTACATCACAACGGGAGATGCCCGGACACCGGAGCTGGCACAAGACAGAGCGAGCCTTGCTGGGAAGATTTTGCGAATTCAACTGGATGGCTCCCTGCCAACGGACAATCCGTTTCCTGGCTCGCCCGTATACAGTTGGGGACATCGCAATCCGCAGGGCATCGCCTGGAATCCGGCAAATGGCTTTTTGTATAGCTCGGAGCACGGTCCATCTGCGCATGATGAAATCAACCGAATCCAAAGCGGAGCCAACTACGGCTGGCCTGTCATTCAGGGAGACCAGCAAAAAGAGGGGATGACCACTCCGGTTATGCACAGTGGAGATACGACATGGGCCCCTTCAGGTATGAGCTTCGTGACGAAAGGTCCATGGGCAGGCCAACTGCTCGTCGCCAACCTGCGGGGTATGCAGCTGCAGAAGATCACGCTGGACCCAATGCAGCCGGATGCGGTGCGGGAAGCGGTGGCTCTCTGGCAAGGCGAATACGGACGGCTGCGTGATGTGTTCGAAGCCAAGGACGGCTCCCTCTACCTATTGACCAACAATCGGGATGGCCGTGGCACACCCCGCGATGAGGACGACAGAATTATCCGGCTTGTTCCGAGACAACCGCAGTTTCTGTCTTCCGCTTTCCCCAAATGATGCGCTGGAGCAGGAGTGCACCTAAACCAATCGCCGCAATCCCTGCTCCAACTCGTAAAAAGGCGAGGCTGGGTCCCCAGACTGTCATGAGCCAGCCGCCCATGAGAGGCGCGATGATGAACGTCGTGCTGGTGAGGGAGTCTATGATTCCCCGTACTCTTCCGAGCGCTTCCCACGGTGTTTCCTTTTGGACGAGGTAGTTAGTCCCGACTGTCGTGAGTCCAGTTCCCACACCTGCTAACAAGGCAGCAACTAACATCCAATAACGGTTGCTGTCTGGCTGGTATAAAGCGATCCACGAGAAGCTGATACCGATCAGAAAGACACCGCCTCCCAAAATCCAGCCGTACGAACGAAGCTCCTTTTGGCGATGCAGCCAGGTCACAGTAAGTAAGGCACCCAAACCGACCGCGCTAACGACGTATCCGACCATCTCCGGGTGAAGAGGTGCTTTTTCTCGAAAGATGACGGGCAACTGCGCATCAGCCAGTTGGATTGCCATCATAGCAAAGAGGGAAAAAATCGTACTGAACAACAAGATGCGGTTTTGCAAAAAGATGCCCCAGCCCTCCCGCCAAGCAAGATGAAGCGGGATGGATTTTTCGCGAGTGTGAACGCGGGAAGAGGCGGTATTTTTCTCGACATTTCGAATCGAGAGGAGCAGCACGGCTGACAGAAGAAAGCTACAAGCATTGACGATCAGACAGATGGCAGGGGCAAAAAAAGCAGCGACGCTCCCACCAATCAACGGACCGATCAGTTTCCCCATTTGAAAGACAGCTCCGTTTAGAGAAGTCGCCTGCAAGAGTTGATGCTCGGGTACAATCTGGCGCGTCAACGTTTGCTGCGCTGGATCGTTGAAAACAGAAGCACAGGAACGCAAGGCAATGACAATCAAGAATGACACGGGATCGGGCATCGCCAGCAATAAGAGGGTAGATGCAGCCTGAATGACATCCATGAGAATCATCATCCTGACTTTGTTCACGCGATCGGCGAGTACCCCCGCAAACTGACCCAGAATAATACCAGGAGCAGCATAGGCAATCGGCAGGAGAGCCATCGTCATCGGATCCGCTTGCCAGACAAATGCCAGCAAGATCGACACCGCAATAAAATCAAACCAATCCCCCAACGTCGACAGTCCATATGAGAAGAACAGTATGCGAAACGTCTTATTTTCTCGTAACAAAATGATCCCTCCATCAAACGATTCCCTTTGATAGTAAGCGGGAATTGTCAGGGGAATATCAGACGGTTCAGGAAATGAGGGAAAGGATCGACTTTTTGAGCTCATCAAACTCGTATTCTTTGGTCAGCTCTGCCCACACCTTTTTATACTTTCGCAACCATTCTTCATCGCAAGCGAAGGTCTGTAAGAAAAACTGTACGGAGTGCACGGCATAGATCAGATGGGGCATAAATTTGGTTGCCCGAATGACTTCAATCCCCTCATCGACCAATTGACGAGCTTTTGTGCGTTCTCCCCGCAGGTACAGACAGATTCCACGGGAAACGGTGAAGCTGCCCAACTCACGCTGCATAGGAACCATTTGCAACATCTCTGCAGAGCGTCGAATAATCTCTTCCGCTTCATCCAGCCGATTGGACAAGATGGCGAGCAGCGTTTGCTCCGCGTTCAGGAACAGGGTAAAGCTCTCCGAATTCATGCCTTGCACGATTTGTGTCGCTTTTGCCAATTGTTGTTCAGCTTCTTCTAGTAAGCCCGCCATCGCGTACAAGCCCACGGCGGCTATTTGCAGTTCATCGCGAAAAGAGGTGGGCATTTGATCTTGGTGTGACTCCACATGTTTAAACACACGCACTGATTCTCGCACGTCGGTCTCTGCCATGTAGTAGATGTGAAAAAGATAAAACAGCTTTTCTGGCAAAGGAAATGAGGTTGTCTCAACGAACCAGACAAAATCACCTCGTATGAAGTGCAGATACATGTCGTAAAAAGGATCCATGGAGAATCCGAGCACTTCTTGGTGTGTGGAGAGCGTCTGCATAGCGGCACCCATTCCCATTCCGTGATACGTTTCCATCAAATTACGTATCGAATCCGAAAAGTCGCGGTTGAGAGCGGACGGCTTGGGCGGTTGATGCTGCTTCCAGGTCAGACGGTAGCCAACTCCCCGTACAGTGTCAATCGTAAACAGATGCGACCAATTTTGCAGCTTGCGGCGCAGACGGTAGATGTGATCGTCGACGGTCCGATCGGTCGGGTCTTCCAGTGGCCATACCCGGTCGAGCAGATCTTCCCGGCTGAACGTCCGGTTTCTCCACGTGAACAGATATTGAAACAAGGCGTACTCCTTTGGCAAAAGTGAAACGGTTTCGTCGGCGTACTGGACCTGAAACAGCTCATCCGACCATGAAATCATTCCCATCTAAATGACTCCTCGTGTAAGCCGTATTTTTTCATTTTGTTGTACAGCGTCCCGCGTGAAATGCCGAGCAGCTCAGCAGCAGCTTTTTTGTTACCGTACGTTCGAGCCAATGCGGCGACAATCCTTTCCCGTTCGGTTCCACTGGGAGCAGGAGAAAACATCGCATGCGGCGCTGGGCGAGACAGAACAGACGGCTGATACACACTGACAGACTCCATTGCCTGTTGAGAGCGAATCGCCGACGGGAGATGCTCTGGCTGGATGACGCCATTTTCCTGTAGGATGGACAAGCGCTCAATGACATTGCGAAGCTGACGGATGTTACCAGGCCAGCTGTAATCGAATAGAGACTGCATGACCTCGGACGCGATGCGCGGAACAGGCTGTTCATGGACGACCGAGTATTCCTGAATGAAAATCTGCACCAACTCGGGCAGGTCTTCACGGCGCTCACGCAAAGGCGGAATTTCGAGGGAGAAGACATTGAGCCGGTAATACAGGTCTTCACGGAACCGTCCATCTGTCACCATTTGTTCCAGATGACGATTCGTGGCCGCAACGATGCGAGTATTGACGGTAATGGGCTCCGTCCCTCCTACGCGATAAAACTGCCGTTCCTGCAAAGCGCGGAGAAGCTTTACCTGCAGTTCTAGCGGCAGCTCTCCGATTTCATCGAGAAACAGCGTGCCTCCGTGTGCCAATTCCAGCTTGCCAGGCTTTCCTTTCTTTTCGGCGCCGGTAAAAGCCCCTCCTTGATAGCCAAACAGCTCGCTTTCAAATAAGGCAGCAGGGATGGCTCCGCAGTTGATGGCGATAAACGGTTTTTCCCGGCGTCGACTCGCCTGGTGGATGGCTTTGGCAAACAGCTCCTTACCAACTCCGCTCTCTCCATATATCAGAACGGTAGCGTCTGTCTGGGCCACTTTTTGTGCGGAAGAGATGGCAGCGTGGATCGAAGCGGAATGCCCTTTGATCGAATAAAAAGGATCATCAGCCGCATGAAAACGGCTCATCTCCTGCTGAAGCGTGTGCAGATGAGCAGTGGTGTGGGCGAGCTCTTCGTTCAGTCGGACGAGCTCTGTGATGTCCTGCTCGATGGAGATGGCACCGATGATGGCACCCTCGAGTCGGATCGGGGCTGCGTTGATCAGTACATGACTGTCAGGGCGTGGAATGTGGTAGACACGTTGTACAGAAGTTCCTTGCTGCAACGCGTCCAACAATCGAATCGACTCGCTGGCAAAATGCTCATCCAAGGAAGTGCCGATCACTTGCGCGCGGTCAATTTCATAAATATTCTCCGCGGCGCGATTCCAGTATTGCACGACATTGCGGGAATCCACGATCGTCGTGGCTTCGCTCATCGTGTCCATCAAGGTTCGCAGCAACACTGACTGGTTCTGAATCAAGGTGAGGTAGGTAGAGAGCAATTGACTGGGTGTAATGATACCGGTGGGCGTATCGTTGCCATCGACAGTGACAAGTGCGGGCAAGGAGGATTCACTCAACGCAGAACGCAGCTCATTGGTGACGGTTTCCAATGAGTCTGTTTCCTTAACAACCAGTACTTGGACGCTGTGCTCTCCATTTTGCCATACACCTTCCTTTTTGCCTGTGCGTATTCTGATGTCGTCAGGATTGACGGGAACGGCCAAGGAGAAGACAACACTATCCAGTGAGAATAACGGTTTCAAATCATCACTTCCTATCCAAACTAACAAGAAAGCACCTTTCTTGTCGTGCACGAAACTTTCTCTAATCAAAAGTGTACAAGAATAGACACATCTTGTACATATGTGTCGAAAAACTTGTGCGACCCCTAATCAGATAACGAACACTTTTTATAAAAATACAAGGCACTTTGAAGTCGTTAGGTTTGGCACGATTTATGCTAGTAAGAAAGTCGCAGAGTACGTTGAGGAGGAGACAGTCAACGATGGAACAAGCTATGAAGGATTTTTTTCTATTTTTATCCAAAAACCAGACACTGAACACAGCCGCCAAAAAATGGGGTCTGCGCTTCGGTGCAAACCGCTTCGTATCGGGTGAAACCATTGCGGAGGCCATCAAGGCGGTCCGTGACTTGAATCAAAAAGGTCTCGTTTGCACACTCGATCACTTGGGCGAATTCGTCTTTAGTGTCGAAGAGGCGAATGAATCAGCTGATTACTGCATTAAAACGATTGAAGCGATCCACCAGTCTGGTGTAGACTGCAACCTGTCGCTGAAAATGACTTCACTAGGTCTCGACATCAGCCGGGATCTGTGCATGAGCAACATGCGCCGCACATTGGATGCAGCCAAGAAAAACGGAAACATTTTCGTGCGGATCGATATGGAGGACTACGCGCACAATCATGTCACCATGGAAATCCTGAACGAACTGCTGGAAGACTATGACAACGTGGGTACTGTTATTCAGGCGTACCTGTACAAGGCATCCGATGACATCGAGAGCCTCAAAGACAAAAAGGTTAACTTCCGCTTGGTTAAAGGGGCTTACAAGGAATCTCCTGAAGTTGCTTACCCGAACAAGCCGGATGTGGACGAAAACTACAAAAAAATCATCAAGCAGCACTTGCTCAATGGCGGATACGCTGCAGTTGCGACGCACGATGATGCTATTATTGGCTTCGTGAAAAAGCTGGAAAAGGAATATAACATTCCGCGCACCCAGTTTGAGTTCCAAATGCTGTACGGTATTCGTACGCAGTCACAGATCGACCTGGCTCGTGAAGGCTACAAGATGCGTGTCTACGTACCATACGGCAACGACTGGTATGGCTACTTCATGCGTCGTCTGGCAGAGAGCCCTGCCAACGTGAAATTCGTCCTCAAAGGGATGTTTACCAAGTAAAAGAGCAAGATCGCGAAATGACAAATGCCGCCTCCGGATGAGTTCCGGGGGTGTTTTGTGTTATTATGGTGGAAAATCAAGGAAGGTGCGATGGTTTTGTACGAGACTGCCATTTCCTTAAAACCCCCTTACTCCTTTGAACGGCTGCTACGCCGGCTAGAGACCCATCCAGATCCACAACTGCTGGTGGATGTTCAGGGCCAGACGCTTCACCGTGTGTTTCGGGTCGCTGCACGCCCTGTATTGGTGAGTCTTCAGTTTGCAGGCTCAATGGAAGAGCCCTTCATTCGTTTGCACACGGAGTCGGCTCTCACGTCAACGGAGCAGCAGCTCCTAGAGAAAACGGTCCGGCATATGTTTAGTGCTGACCTTGACCTGACCCCCATCTACATACATATGCGTGAGCAACAACCGCTGGCGATTCTGACCGAGCGGTTTCGCGGGCTGCGCCCTTTTTTAGATTCGGATTTGTTTCAATCCATGGTAAAGACGATCATCGGCCAACAAATCAATCTGGTGTTTGCTGCTTCGCTGACTCAGCGATTGTTGGAATTGGCGGGTGATGTTTTGGAAGATGAAGAAGGCCGCAAATTTATGGCTTTTCCGACGGAGGAGGCTGTCGCCAGACTGGAGCCTTCTGATTTGCGTCCTCTGCAATTCAGCCAGCGAAAAGCGGAATACATCATCGACTATGCTCGCGCCATCGTAAACGGAACGATCGACCTGGATCGGGTGTGGCACATGGAAGATGAAGAAATTATTTCGTACTTAACCTCGTTGAGAGGAATTGGCAGATGGACGGTGGAGTGCCTGATGATGTTTGGGATGGGCCGACCTGACCTGCTGCCTGCTGCGGACATCGGACTGCGAAACGGTATTCACATGATGTACGGCTTGACAGAAAAGCCAGATGAAAAAGAAATTCGCCGCATTGGTGAAGACTGGGCACCATGGAGAAGTGTATGCTCGCTGTACATTTGGGAATCCGTCGGAGCCGTCAGAAGGAAAGAGACCTGGGAGTAGTCAGGGATCGAGGCAAAAGCATTGACAATCGTACGCGAGTTCCTGCACAATGGGAAGCTGTTCTATATGAGCGAGATAACAGGGTACGTGCTGTTTCGCATGGTGCCCTGCTCTTTATCATGGAAAGATTCTCGTAGCTGGAATGGAAAATCACCCGTGTAGAAATACTATCTCCCATAAAGGAAATATGATGAAATGATAACCAGTTTTCCAATAAATTCGAAAAAAAAGAAGGTTGTTGTTTCATGAAAATTTCAGCTATAATAAATAAAAATTTATAAATATTTAAAAAGGGGAACAACATGAGAGAATTATCAACGAGAGAAACCATAACTGTAGGACTCATGCTGTTTGCCCTGTTCTTCGGAGCGGGCAACATGATCTTTCCACCTGCTTTGGGACAAGCCGCGGGAACTGACGTGTGGACGGCTATGCTTGGCTTTATCATAACAGGTGTAGGCTTGCCCTTGCTGGGTGTCATTGCAGTGGGTCTTGGTGGAGGAAACTTGCAGACGTTGGCAGGAAGGGTACACCCTGTCTTTGCTGTCGTCTTTACGTTTGTCGTGTATTTGGCGATTGGTCCTTTTTTGGCTATTCCGCGAACGGGTACTGTCACGTTTGAAATGGGAATCTTGCCGTTCCTGCCCGAGTCGGTAAAGGGAAGCTGGGTACCGTTGTTTATTACGACGATTGTTTACTTTGCGATTACCTTCTGGCTATGTCTGAATCCGTCCAAACTGGTGGACCGGATTGGGAAAATTTTGACTCCGGCCTTGTTAATCATTATCGGTGTCATGTTCTTCGGGACAATGTTAAATCCGATTGGTGAAATGGGACAACCGACAGCAGCTTACCAGGAGTCCCCGTTCATCAAGGGCTTTTTGGAAGGCTATCTGACGCTCGATGCACTGGCAGCGATGGTATTTGGGATCGTCGTGACTGCTTCCGTACAGGCAGTCGGAGTGACGGATCACAAGAAAATCACGATGTCGACGATCAAAGCGGCGGTTATCGCTGCCATAGGTCTGGGGCTGGTCTATCTCGCACTCGGCTATATGGGAGCTACCAGCATCTCGTTGGGTGTATCCGAAAATGGCGGTCAAATTCTGACTACCGTTGTGCAGCATCTGTTTGGGCCGCTTGGTTCCATGCTTTTGGGCTTGGCAGTGATGCTGGCTTGCCTGACGACATCTGTAGGTCTGGTGACAGCTTGCGGGCGCTTCTTCTCCGATCAGATTCCGGTCATTTCATACCGTGCCATGGCAGCTATCTTATGCGTGTTCAGTGCGGCAGTGGCGAACGTCGGTTTGACCCAGCTGATTGCGTTTTCCGTTCCGGTCTTGATGGCGATTTATCCGATCGCGATTGTGCTGATGCTGTTGTCATTTTTCCACAAGGTGTTCAAGGGTTACAAGGCGGTTTACATTGGAGCTATCATCGTCACAGCGGCTATTAGCCTGATTGATGGAGCAGCCATGATTGGACTGCCAGTGGGTGGTTTCACTGATGTGTACGCGCATCTGCCGCTTTACAAGGAAGGTATCGGCTGGTTGCTCCCAGCGATCGCAGGGGCCTTGCTCGGTTTTCTGTGGGGAAGCTTGCGTCCGAAGCGAAAAGGGGAGCAAGAGGTTTATAGGGAGAAGCCGAGCAATACGTGATAGATTCGAACCAGAAAAAGTCGGGGTTATTCCCGGCTTTTTTTCTGCTCTTTCCTTCTAGTTCCAGCCAGCTAGGACTTCCATCCGTCCACAAGCCGCTGTATCTGTGTTACCATAGGAAAAAGCCTGCCGGTCTGAACTGGGTTTTTACGGAAGGGAGGTTATTAGCTTTGGCACCAACAAAGGTTTTAGTAGCTGACGATGATCCAAATGTACGCGAAATTATTCGCCTTTACTTTTCTAAGCAACAAATAGATTTGGTCGTGGCAAACGATGGGCAGCAAGCCATTGATTTAATGGAAAAAGAAGCGCCGGACATGGTGATCCTGGATGTGATGATGCCGCAGATGGATGGCTTCGAGGCATGTCGGGAAATCCGCAAAAAGTGGGACACGCCCATCATTATGCTGACGGCCAAAGATGAAGAATTCGATCGCGTTCTCGGTTTGGAACTAGGCGCGGATGATTATGTGACAAAACCGTTTAGTCCGCGCGAGCTGGTGGCGCGGATTCGCGCTATTTTACGCCGGATGCAGCCAAAAGCAAAAGCAGTGGAGGACGTGTCCAAGCCACTCGCTTTTGATCAGCTGACGATCGATGTAGACAAGCGGGAAGTGGTAGCGGCTGGGGAGAAAATCAGCTTCCGACCCAAGGAGTTTGATTTGCTGGTGCAGATGGCAAAGTCACCGGGCAGTGTGTTCTCACGCGAGCAGCTGCTGGAGCTGGTATGGGGATTTGACTACTTTGGGGACGTGCGTACGATTGATGTCCATATCAAAAAGATCCGACAACGGCTGGAAAAGCTCCCGTATGAATGTATTCATACTGTCTGGGGGATCGGCTACAAGTTCGGGGTGGAAAACTGATGCTAGGCACATCGAAAAGCATCTTCCGTCGGTTGCTCTTCAGCTTTCTGGCTACTGTTCTCGTCGGATTGGGTATTTCTGGCCTGCTCATTTCTCTTTTTGCACGGGAGTATATTTACGATTCCAAAGAAGAAGAAATGCTGCGCATGGCCAAAAAGGTAAATGTCGCGATCCAAGACTATGATCGGGTGAACAAGAGGCTGATGGATCAGCTCGTCATGCTGGATGAAGCATTTGATACGCGAATCTGGCTGTTCGATCAGGAAGGAAAGATTGTCGCGACCTCGATGAAAGACGAAGTGTTTACAGGCAAATCGGTGGCAGTCTCGATTGCGGATAGTGTGCTGAAAGGAAAGAGCGCGGTAACGGAGCTCCAAATCGAAGGACTGGAAGACCCGATGCTGTCTGTTTCGGTACCGTGGGGAGAGGGCGAGAAAGTATACGGGGGTATTATTTTGCATGCCCCGATCGAAGGGATCGAGAAAACCTTTGGACAAATGCGCGAGACGATTCTGTGGGCGACGCTCTTTGGTGTCCTCCTCTCGACTGCGATGGTTTCTTATTTGTCATGGTCGATCTCACGCCCATTGCGAACCATTGAAAGGACGGCTGCTGAGATAGGTCGGGGCAACTATGCCGAACGGGTTCGCGTCGATACGTCCGACGAAATCGGTGACGTGGCGCAGACTATCAACACGATGGCAGAAAAGCTGGAGCGGGTGGAGCAAGAACGACACCATCTGGAGCAAGTACGGAATGATTTTCTCGCCAACGTATCACACGAGCTGCGTACACCTCTGACAGCCATGCAGGGCTTTCTGGAAGCGCTGCAGGATGGCTTGGTAGAGGAAGAAGAGGCACGGCAAAAATATTACGCTGTGATGTATTCGGAGACGATGCAAGTCAATCGGCTGGTCGATGATTTGATGGATTTGATGAAGCTAGAGAATAACGAGGTCAATCTGGCGAAGTTCCCTGTAGATGTAGCGGAAGTGATGAACAAGGTAGCATTCTCATTTCGTGCTGAAGCCGAGGAGAAAGGGCTTGGCATTGCGGTGGAGCTGGCTGATGACCTGCCGAAAATTTATGCGGATCGTGATCGCGTCGCGCAAATTCTGAAAAACTTTGTGAAAAACGCGGTGAAGTTTACGGAGCAAGGGGAAATTCGGTTGAGCGCAGTTGCAGAGGAGTCGTACGTCAAGATACAAGTGGCGGATACGGGAATCGGCATCTCGCAGGACGATCTGCATCGGATCTGGGAGCGCTTCTTTAAAGTGGATCGAGGGCGTTCGAAAAACAACAAGGGTACGGGCTTGGGGTTGGCCATCGTCAAAGAGCTGGTGGAGCTCCATGAAGGCAAATGGAGTGTAGAAAGTGAGCCGGGCGTAGGTAGCACGTTTACGGTGTGGCTTCCAACCATAGCGGCCTCTCGTCAATCGACCTGATCCTGTGAATGAAGCTCGCCAGGAGATGGTCATACTTTTTTCATATTTTGATCATCGTTTTTTCCCATCTTCCTCACAGAATGATTATCTTTACCCGTTACGATATAAGTGTGACGGAGAGAGAGTCACGAAGCCAAGGATTGAAAGGGGAATGAACATGAATAAAAGATGGGTTTCCATCGCAGCTGTCGCATTGCTCCTGTCAGGTAGCTTGGTTGCCTGCTCTAGCAATACAGGTACACCAGAACCAGCGACCCAACAAGAAGGAGGCAGCGCGACCACACCGGAGAGCTCCTCCACTACTAACAGCGAATCGACCGATAACTCGGTTTCTCAAGATCAATCAACACCTGATGCTGCAACAGGCGGCTCGTCCGATTCAGGCGCCACAACTGGATCGTCTGACAGCTCCAGCACATCGTCTGATTCCAGCACTTCGAGTGACAGCGGCAGCACAGACAGCAAGTCTGACGCAGGCTCTGAGGGCACGACAGGAACAACTGGCACAGAGAACAGCGGTTCTACTGACCAGTCTGGTACGACCGATACAACCAAGCAGTAGTGTAGGGTAATGAAAGCAGTAAAGTAATCTAGCAGTAACGACAAGAAGCCAACTTGTTCGTTTGTACTCCTCTACTTCCCTCCCCGGGTTTACCATATAGGGCGGCATAATGCCGCCTTTTTTGTTTTGCGTTGGAAAGGATAAGAAAAACCAAGGCTATCGCTGATTGGTGGCCACGTTAAGCAGACTGGCAGGATAGTTTAAAATCAAATGCGTTCAACCGTATCGAAACAACGGAAAGTTTGTTTGAATGAATACCGTTTATTAAAATACCCCCTCAATAGAGGGGGATGGTTCTGAAGCAATTTAATTAATCTGGAAGCTTACATACAATTTTCCAAGAAGTTGGAGATACATGGAAAAGGTACCTCACTATTTTTCCATCGGTATTTTCGAGTGCAACCAATAAACCATCAGGCCTAGGCAATATATGAAGGATTTCGCTATCTCGGACAAGGCTGGTGGTTATAGGGGTTAATATCGGCACTAACATGTTTTCTAGCCATATCCTTTCTCGATACCAAAGTGGTGCGGGAATGGGCTGAGGATATCCGGTGAGAGGTACTCCGAGTTCATTTGCCATCTTCTTGGGATTGCATGAGAGCGTGCGTCTTGCACCTATGGCTGCAATGAAGCGAAGGCAAAATTCGATGGAAGTGATTACTTCATCGTAATTTAAAGTGCCGTTTGCATAACGAATTTCCACTGTCCTGTTATCAAACCATGCAGCAAGATTGATGCCACAGCGATGGGACTGAGGACGCCCTTTACGTCGAAGCGCCGCTTCCCCAGGGGCGGAAATAAATCGATCCCGCATTTCCCGGGAGACAGGGGGGCAGTATACTAGCCGATCTTCACTAGTCTTAAACAAGTATTTCACTGATTCTTGATGCTGCAATGCTGCTTCGATAAAATCGGGAATCGCTTCTTCTCCCCAAGGCTCCAAACCAACGTGGACATGAAGTCCGCAATTCCAATTTACCCTAGCCCCAGTCGCAAGTAGCCTTAGCAACATCTCGCGGATTTGTTCCCGTTCTTCCCATTGAATGGGGGGAGTTTGAAGTTCGCTGCCGGACTCTTCGCCTGTATCATCAATTTGCTGTTCATCCAACGCCATTGTCCAGCCGGGCAATAGCTCTACATTCTCGGGTTTACCCCCAACAAATTCAATTTCGACGCCAAAGTAAAGGTCTTTCCAATCCATAAGTAAGGGCTTCATGATTCGCCGTCCTCCCTGGTTCTGATTGTCATGTAGACAAGATGATATTTTGGGGAGTAGGCGGAGCTCGGGATTAACGAGGGACTTTTTTTCTTGGCAAGGGTAACCCCTCCTGTAACAGGTGTTTGCAATATGTGGAAATTATAATCTAAGAAGGCTTGGGATCTCAAGATTTGCTGTTACAGACAGCGCAGCTAAGAGTATCACTGTCTTTGTATATCATATCATTCAATGATTTTTTTAAACTAACGGGTTCTTTATGGTAATGTAGTAATGGATATTGAAGCTACACAGGGATTGTAAGTCTCCTTTAGGGGTCGTTGTGTAACTCATTTGGTTGGGGAAGAGCCAATTGAAAGGGTGAGGAAGTGGAATACACTTACACAATAAAGAGTAGATGGAAAATATTAATGTTAAATACGAGAGCAATAGATGGCAAAACCCGAGACTATTATCGATTGAGCCTTGATCGCACGCTTACGCTAACGGGTTCGACAGCTCAACAATCTAAACAGGCAGCCGTTAACAACCGGTTGCCTTTTTCTACGCTAATGGACTGGATAGTGTAGAAACTAATGTATTTATCACAATTAAATTATGTCAAATAGCACGATGGTCTTATTCATCTTCGTGTCTTTTCAAAAATCAAAAGTTACCGATAAACTCAAATGGAAAAATAATAAGGTCCAACTTGTTCTGCGCAAATAATGCTTTAGACTGAGGTTGTTAATTCCATGCATTTTTCAGCTGATTTTACTGGCAGCTATAGTTTAATTATTTTTACACTAACCCGAACAAAGAACAACAGCGGCAATCTAGGATCAGAAAATAAAGTCCTAAACTGACGCTGTTTATGTCAGCATTTCTAATCAGTTAACACATTTTTGGTTTCTTTCTGGGTTTTATCGTCGCGAATGACTACTAGCACCCCAATAAAAATTAATGCTGTACCCATCCAAAAAGACAAACCAATCTGTTCGTCTAGTAATAACCAACCTAAAAAAGTACCAACTATCGGCTGGAAAAAGAAAAATAATCCGCCACTGGAAGCGTTAAGCTTTTGCAAGCCTCGATTCCACAACAAAAAGCCACACGCAGTAGAAATGACCCCCAAGTATAGCAGACCTCCCCAAATAGAAGGTTGCATGATCGCTTGAAAATCAAGCTTAGTTAATCTCCCCAGTGTAAAAGGCGTTAGAAAGGCAACGGCTACAACGATACTGTAGCTTGTTACTACAATTTGCGAATATTGCCCTGGTACTCGTTTTACAAGGACAGACATAAGTGACCACGTTAGTGCTGCGATAATAAGGGATATGCCACCAAGCTGATTTGAGGTATCGATTTGAGCAGTTCCGACAATAACACAAACACCAATTGTTGCTAAAACAATAGAAATTGCTTTCTTTGCAGTAATTTTTTCTTTAAGGATCATTCGTGCAAACAGGACCATGAATGCAGGTGTGGTGGATGTAATAATGGCTCCCATTTGTGCAGAGGAAAGCATAGTTCCGACCTCTTGGGTTACGATGGAAATCATATTCCCAATTAACCCAATCAAAATGATTAATAGCCAGTCACGTTTCGCGACACGCCATGATTGTTTTGTTAGGGCTCCGATAATTAGTAATGCTAAAAGAGCAATTACATAGCGAAGCCATACTAATTCAAGTGGTGGTACAATATCGACCACAACTTTAACGACAACATACATTCCGCCCCAAATACTAGCGGCGAGTGATAAATATAACGAACCTATCAAGGTATTTTTCATTGTTGCCCTCCGTTTTTTAGACAATGATTGATGTCCTTAACGGAGACGTAATTATTCTTCCGTTAAGGGAGAATAATTACAGGTACATCGTTTTCAAAAAGTGGTGTATACATCATCAACCTTCATCTCCTTTCAAAACTATTAATTATTTTACAATAAAATAGCTTTATCAGGTCAAAAAGTGAAACGACATTTACGGGTTAAACACATGATAAGAAATACTTGGGTGCTTGGTGACCATTGTTAGTCTAATGTTCACTGAACAACTGGAGTCATTACGTTAATGGGCAGATTTGTTGAACGGATTTTCATCTTTTTTCGTTACGATTTGTTTATCCAGGCTGTGATGAAATCAACAAATTTTTTTGCTGCCGGAGAGATATTCTTTAAGGAAACAGCAGCGATGCCTATTGAACGGTAATGCTCTCCATACAATGGCCGCTTGCATAGATCGTAATAAGTCTGTGCCAGTATCATTTCAGGGAGAATACTTACACCTAAATTGTTTTGTACCATGGACATGATCGCATGGTCATCTTCCAGTTCGTATTTGATTTTCGGTGAAAGCTTATATTGCGAAAAAATTCGCCGCAGATCTGTATCACAACCGGCGACTGGCATAATGAAAGGGGAGTCTATGATTTGTTCTAATCGAATGGTTGTTTGCTCTCGCAGAGGGTGATGGGAAGGCAAAATGCAGAACATCCTATCTTTTTTCAACTGAATCACATCTAACCCTTCTTGAGTGGGGAGATTAACGAAGCCTATATCAACTTCCCCGCTTACTATCCAGTTTTCGATCTCACGATAGTTGCCATCTAGTATTTTCGTTTCAATGAGCGGAAACTGATCGTGGTACTCTTTTAAAATTCTAGGTAACCAGCATATCGATACACTTGAGAATGTACCTATCCTCACAGTGCCAATTTCCATCCCCTTGATCAAAGCTACTTCTTGAGAAAGCTCATCATTTAACTGGATGATTTTTTTGAAATGATGCAATAAACGTTCTCCATTATCGGTGAGTTTGATGCCTGAACGGTTCCTAATAAGAAGATTCAAACCTATCCCATGCTCTAACCCGGAGATGGCATGACTGATTGCTGATTGTGATAGGTTTAATATTTCTCCAGCCTTAGTGAGACTCCCTACTTCAACTACTTTGATGAAAATCTGGTATTTTAGCAAATTCATAATTACCACCTATTTTCATGAAATAAACGAATTCATCGCATCGTAAATATTCATTTTCTTTATTTTAACTTTATGATTATACTAAACTCAATCCAAAACATAACATTTGCGGGAGGGACTTATGAGCGAAATAGCAAAGACTCCTCAACCACCTTATTACGCCGTTGTTTTTACATCTGAAAGAACTGATGGGGATCAAGGATATGAGGAAATGGCAGAGGAAATGGTTAAACTTGCATCTGTCCAACCAGGATTTTTAGGCGTAGAAAGCGCCAGAGAAGGTTTAGGTATTACGGTATCATATTGGGAATCTCTCGAAGCTATACAAAAATGGAAACAGAACGAGCGACATGTGATTGCTCAAAGAAGAGGTATGTCTGATTGGTATCTCAGATACAAAACGAGAGTCTGTAAGGTCGAACGGGATTATGGATTTGATAAAAACTAAAATCCATTTGGAGCTAACGGGAATGGTTAGTTGAAAAACAGCAGCGGCAGTCTAAGACTTTATTATCAAGGTCTTAAACCACCGCTTTTTTCTTTTAGTGGAACCGTCTAAAACTATATGATCCCTAAACATCTGTTTCGTTTAAGGATTAACGGCCTTCAGACTTTCCTCCCGAATCAAATCAAGCAACTCCAGCTTCAGTGCCAAAAACTCTTCGCTGTTCTTGTTTTGGTAGTCACGAGGACGAGGGAGCGGCACTTTTATATTCTTCTTGAGACGTCCGGGTCTTGCTGTCATCACATAGATGGAGTCTCCCAGGAAAATGGACTCCTCTACATCATGGGTGATGAACAGAATCGTTTTCTTGGATTCTTCCCATACCTTCAGCAGAATCTCCTGCATGATCGTCCGAGTCTGCGCGTCCAAGGCACCGAAAGGCTCGTCCATTAATAAGATTTGCGGGTCATTTGCGAGTGCTCTGGCAATCGCCACACGTTGCTTCATCCCGCCGGACAGCTGGATGGGATAGTGTTTGTCGAATCCTTTCAAGCCGATCAGTTCCAAGTAGTGATTCGCGATTTCCTCTTGTTGCTTCTTGGGAACCCCTTTTAGATCCAATCCAAACGTGATGTTGTCTTTTACATTCAACCATGGATAGAGCGTATACGACTGAAACACCATTCCGCGGTCAGGGCCGGGTCCCTTGATTTCTTTCCCGTCCAAGTACACATGACCCGAAGACGGCTCTTCCAAACCGGCTACGACACGGAGGATCGTGGATTTCCCACAACCGGAAGGACCGAGAATCGTTACGAACTCTCCTTCGGCCACAGAGAACGAAGTCTGATCCAGTGCGACAACTTGTCCACTCTTGGTCGAAAATACTTTTCCTACGTTATCAATCACTAGTTTTGGCGTTGTCGTCATCTTAAGATCCTTCCTTTCTCATCCAAGAGAAGGATGCGCGATAGATCGCTTTGAAAATCAAGTCCATGATCAATCCCAGTACCCCGATGATCAAAATCCCTACGATAATTTTGTCCGGTTTCAAAAAGCGGGAAGCCTGCATGATCATAAACCCGAGACCATCCGAAGCGCCTACTAGCTCAGCTACAACCAAATACGTCCAAGCCCAGCCAAACGTGATACGCAGCGTATCGACGATCCCTGGCAAGGAGGCAGGGAGGATGACTCGTTTAAAGAGCTGAAAGCTTTTCGCACCCAGTGTGTAGGAGACCTCAATCAGTTCATTCTGGATATTTTTCGTAACGTCCATCACCATGAGCGTCAGCTGGAAGAAGGTACCCAGGAAGATGACGGCCATTTTTTCACCTTCACCGAGGCCGATCCACAAGATTAACAATGGAATAAAGGCAGAGGCTGGCATATAGCGAATGAAGCCGATAATCGGTTCAAATGCACCTTCCATGATGCGCAGAGTACCCATCAGGATGCCCAGTGGCACACCGATCAGAGCAGCTATGATAAAACCGAGAGCTACCCGTGAAAAACTGATGCCGATATCGCCCCAGATCTCTCCGCTCTGAAACATGGAGAAAGCTGTTTTAATGATCTTGTCAGGAGCGGGGAGGAACAGCGGATTGACGAATCCTCCGTAGCTGAGTACAGACCAGACCAGAATCAGAAGGAGAAAGGTTGCAATTCCAGCCCCTGAGTAGAGAGGTTTGGCGATATCCTTATTCGGGGTAAAGACATTTTTCCACATCGTCATCCCTCATTTGTAATCAAGTATAGTGGGTGTGATTCTACATGGTAGGGTCTTGCAAGAGAAAAGGAGGCCCCAGTGGGCTCTCCTTTAAAGTCCTCCAACAAATGTCGAGTTCAATACGTCTTCTGGCTTAGGAGCGGTATCGATTAATTTTTGTTCCATGTAGAAGTCGATGGCATTTTTCGTGGAGACGTAAATGTCGCCTTTACCTTCACCAAACAGTTTCTTGTTCTCTTCTTTATGCAGGAATTTCAGTCCCGGGACAGTGCCAGTGAATTCAGCCAGATCAATTTTCAGACCTTTTGCCATGATTTCGTTGGACTCATCGGTGTTTTGTTTCCAATATTCCATTGTTTCAGCCATCGCTGCCACGAACGCTTTGATATCGTCAGGACGTTGTTCGATCACGTCTTTTTTGAAGCCTACTGTATCTACGATGATACCGGGCAAATCTTTGGTCGAAAGGAGTACTTTTCCGTTTGCTTGGGAAGCTTTGCTCAACCATGGCTCCCACGTAACAGCTGCATCTACTTTACCAGCTACGAATGCAGCGCCGGCATCACCTGCAGACATTTGCACCATTTCCACGTCTTTGTCAGTCAAATTCGCTTGTTTCAAAGCTGTGAGAATCAGCATGTGGCTAGTAGAGCCTTGCTCAAACGCAACTTTTTTGCCTTTCAAATCCGCAACGGAAGCGATTTCGTTCTTGGCGATGATTCCGTCGCCGCCAAAAGAGTCATCGAGCAACCAAACCACTTGCATAGGTACGTCAGCAGCAGCAAGGGTTACTTGCACGTCGAGTGCAGTCGCCATACCGTCCACTTGTCCGCCTGCAAGCGCTTGTTTGCGCTCGGCCAGGCCTTCAATGATGGAGAGTTCAACATCTACGCCATGTTTTTCAAACAGCCCTTTTTCTTTCGCCAGGAACAATGGGCCATAGCCTGTCCATGTAGGCAGGGTCACTTTCAGCGGTGTTTTGGAGGCAGGTGCAGCAGCGTTGCTTCCTTCAGCAGGCTTTGCTTGGTTGGATGAGCCGCAACCGACAGCAGTGAGGGCAACCATCACAGTCAACAGCAAAAACAGAAACTTTTTCAATGTAAATTCCCCTTATGTGTTAGTTTTTTTGGAAAACATCTTTCAATGCCGCAACGAAAGCTTCCATCTCTTCTTGGTGACCGATCGATACCCGAAGAGAGCTTGTGAGACCGTAGCCCGCCAGCGTACGCACGATAAAACCGCGCTCAGCCAGACGATCAAATACTTCCTTGCCATCTTTGCCTGTATCTACACAAACAAAGTTCGCTTGGCTCTTGAGATAGGAGAGACCCAATTCTTCAAATGTCTTGCACAGAAGTTGTTTGCCGATTTCGTTGTTTCGTCTGGATTCAGCTACGTGCTCGGTATCATCGAGGCTAGCCAACGCTCCTGCTTGTGCGATGCTGTTTACGTTAAACGGAGGTCTGACGTGGTTGACCGCATCCACAAGCTCAGCCTGTCCAATCCCGTAACCGATCCGAGCAGCAGCCATCGAATAGATCTTCGAGAAGGTACGGATGACGAACACGTTGGCAAAGTCTTTGACGAATTCGACGGAAGAAGCATAGCCGTCGCCTTCCGCAAATTCGTGATAGGCTTCGTCAATGACGACCAATACGTTCTCTGGAACTCTTTCGATAAATGCCTTCAGCTCATCGGACGGAATGGCTGTACCGGTCGGGTTGTTCGGATTGCAGAGGAAGACGACCTTTGTTTTCTCTGAAATCTTTTGCAGAACACCTTCCAGATCAATGCCGAGATCTTCTTTCATCGGAGAGAAGACCGGTTTGGCACCCATCAGGTGAGTGGAAGCCAGATACTGAACGAAACAAATTTCCGGAATAATGGCCTCGTCCTCAGGCTCCAGAAACGTTTGTGCGACGAGGATGATCATTTCGTCTGCGCCATTGGACAAGATGACGTTATTTGGCTGTACGCCTTCTTTTTCCGCGATCTTGCTCAATACGGCGTCCCCGGTGGAGCTCGGGTACAGATTCAATTGCAAAAGGGATTGCTGCATAGCCTTAATGGCTTTCGGGGAAGGTCCTAATGGATTTTCGTTAAAGGACAATTTGTATACCTGGTCTTTCCCCAACACCTGTTTCATTTCTTCTACAGGCAGATCGGCAAGCGAGCACGTATACGGCATCAGGTTGGGATAGACATTGCGAACCATTTGTTCTAGCTTCATTGCTGGGTAACCTTCCTTCCGATTTGATCGGCTCCCTGGATCGCTTTTACGACCATGTCAGGTGTTACCGCAAAAGGCATGTTGTCCATGTCTTCGATACCTACAGTCACAACACCCAAGCGATCCCAATCTTCCGCAGAGAGTTCCGTAATCGCCATAGCTGCGAGCGTGTAAGGCAGCTCTACCTTTTGATAGTAGGAGATCAGCTCGCGAATGGTTTCTTCGCTTTTGCCTTCCAGGACGAGCTGGGAAAGGATTCCAAAAGCGACGATCTCACCGTGATAGGTATCATGTACTTCGGGAAAGATGGTCAAACCGGAGTAGATCGCGTGTGCCGCAGCCGTACGGCAATCGTCACCGCCATAGCCGCTCACGCTACCGCTGATCAGGATGATGCTGTCAATCACATCATTCACAGACTGATCGACTTTTCCCTGTTTGATGGTTTCTATCGCAGATGGACCTTTTTCCAGGAGCAGTTGGTAGAGGCCTTCTGCCAGGCGTACTGCACTTTGGTTAAGCGCAGTTGGTTGACTTTTTTGGACAGAAACGGAAGACTCGAACCATTTGGCCAATGTGTCGCCGATCCCTGCTGCCAGGAAACGGTAAGGCGCTGCGCTGATCACTTTGGTATCTGCGAGCACGACATTGGGCGCCTTGGAGCGATGGCTGATTTCTATGAATGTTCCTTCATCGTCATACATGATGGAGATCGGGGTAGCTGGTGCACATGTAGCTGCGATCGTAGGGACTGCGAGCAATGGCAGGTTTGCCGCAAAAGCGACAGCTTTCACCGTATCAATGGCCTTGCCACCGCCGATAGCTACGAGTACCTCGGGCTTTTTCTCCGTGACGATCGCTAGGAGCTCTTCTACTTTCGACCATGAGCATTCACCACCGTACCAGACGAATCCTAGATGATCGATTCCCTCTTTTTCCAAGCTGGCTGTGAGGGTAGATTCTACGACCGACATTGCCGTTTTCCCGCCGATCATGAGTGCGCTGTTTCCGAATCCGCGAATATAGGCACCAATTTCATTTACCAGCTCTACTTCTCGGACGTATTTCCCAGGCCCTGGAATAGTATACATATCGACAACTCCTGTAGATTTATTCATGATTGTGAATGAATATACAAATAAGTATTTTATGATTTTAACAAAAGTTTGTCAACTTGTTACAAAACTAAATTTTTATTTATTTTAATTTATATTTATACTTTTGAAAACAGTAATCTCTACCAAAGTGCTGCTTTCATAAATATAAAAAAGCTGCTGCCCAAGCATCCGCCGGACAACAGCCAATTTCGGTGTCGCATAGAGTTGTGTTTCGCTTACGCCTCGTGATTCTTCTCAGCAGTCTTTGACTGCCGCAGATTGGAGAGGGCCACACCCAGAAAGATAAAGATCGCCCCAGCAAAAAAGCTTACTCCCAGATGCTCATGCAGCAGCAGCCAGCCCAAAAATGCGCCGACAATCGGTTGGACAAAGAAGAAGCCCGCTCCGCTTCCCGCATGCATCAGCTCAAAGCCTTTGTTCCACAAATAAAACGCTCCCGCAGTGGAAATGATCCCGATGTACAGGACGCCCGCCCAAATCTCCCAGCCAAACTGCCAGGATATCGGGGTGACTGACATTTCCCACACCATGATGGGGCTGGTGAAAATCAGACCGAACAAGGCGACGTACGTGGTAACGGCGAGTGATGAGTAAGTCTGTGTCGCTTTCTTGCTGAGAACAGTATACAGTCCCCAGCTGACGGCAGCGACGAGCAGGATCAGGTTGCCTGTCAGTGACGACTCGGCATCTGCCTGATCAGGTACGCCGATGACGATGAGGACACCGACTGTTGCGAGCAGGATGCCCGCCAGCTGCTTCCAATTCATGCTCTCCTTTAGCAGCCAAACGGCAAAGATGGCGATAAAGGCAGGAGACGCTGAAGTGATCAGGGCTCCCATATGAGCGGTAGACAGCTTGGTTCCGAGAAACTGGGCGGCAATCGAAATGGTGACACCCACAAATGCGATGAGCATGATCATCGGGTAATCTTTTTTGGCGATGTATTCTCTTCTCGCAACAACGAAGGCTCCCAATACCACCAAAGCAATCGCAAAGCGCAAAATCAGTAATGTAAACGGCGGAATGACTTCGAGAACGACCTTGCTCACGACGTAGACGCCGCCCCAGATGGCCGCAGCCAACGTCAGACATATCGCTCCAAAAAATTGTTGTTTCCATTGTGATTGATTCAAGAATAGCCCCTCCCGGAATGGTCATATAAAAGGTGAGATTCCGTAGCCGAGGGGAAGAGCTCCCTCACGACTAGGAGAGGGTAGCAGGTACATCACATTCAAACATGTGGAGTGCCATTCGTTTCACCTCCTCATTGCAATGCGGTTAGCCATTTTGCTACGAGTAAAACAGGCTGTACCAGGCGACCGACTGGTGCATGCACCTGACGATACTGTTCATAACCGAGCTTGCCCCAGAAAAGGAGAGCTTGCTCATTTTGGGCGATTACACCGTGATGTACGTGGAGACTGCCAGCAGAGGCGCAGTAGGTTTCAGCCAGGTGAACGGCTTCCCTTCCATAGCCATTTCGTTGCGAGTCGGCATGGAGGAGCAAAAGGCTGATCCAGCTTTTCTGATCGGCGGGATTGGAGACGACGAGATGCATCAAGCCAATGATCTGACTATCGGCCGACAACGTCAGCCAGTGACCGGTGGGAATGCTCAGGGTGGAGTCGTATTCCGCTTCCACTTCTGCCAACGTGACTTCTTCTGTACCGTTTCGCAAAAGGTTGTAGCCAGGATTGCTGTTGTATACGTCTAAGAGGCAAGGGAGTTCATTACGTACCGTTTCACGCAGTACGATCCTTTCCCCCGTTAAAGCAAGACTCATTCATTTCCTCCGTACTTGCGAATCAGACCAATTTGACCAGCATGATAGCCATTGTGATAGAGTAGACGACCGAGCGCCTGACGAGGAGTGATGGTCGCAATAGGCGCCACGCAGGGCACGTCCCATGCCTCTTCGGGAAAAGCGGCGAGCGATTCGAGCAAATGAGCAAAAGAAGCTTCACGGAAAGTATGGAGAGAAGCCAGATCAGTGTAGATTCCTTCGTCTTTGACTTTTCCGATTGTAGTCAACTCGACGCTTTCAGGAATAGGGCGCCCGAAAAACATCGAACAGAAGCGATACTCGACTTCGGCAATGTGACGGATCAAGAAGCCGACTGAGTTGGAGCCAGGGGCCAATTTCCAGACAAGCTCCTTTTCGTCCAGATTCGCCAGCACGTCTGTGTAACGAGAGCGAGCTGTTTGCAGCGCAGGGAGCAGTGTATGCTCAAACATCGCGATCATCCTTCCTGGTCACTTGGAAAATGACATCTTCTTTATTATAGGAGAAACGGGAAAAATGAACAGCCGAATCATTTTGAATATTGCGAATGAATGTTCACTCAGTTCTGTAAATTCGTTATACTGGAGGAAAGAAAAAGGAGTGATGGGGATGCCGCATCAAATTGAATTCTCGGTACGTTCCACAGATCTTGATTTCATCGGTCACGTCAACAATGCAAAATACTTGGAGTACATGGAGTGGGCTCGATTTGACTGGATCTGGCAGACGGGGCTGACCCTCGACGAGTTGCAACGCCGTGCCATCATGCCTGTGGTCGTCAATATCAACATCAACTACCGAAAAGAACTGCGCATTCGGGAACAAGTCATAGCAAGAACGACAGCCGTCAAAGTCGGAGAAAAGAGCTTTGTCATCAAGCATGAGCTATTTAATCAATCGGAACAGCTGGTGGCAGACGCTGATGTCACGATGGTAATGATCGATGCCAACTCCCGTCGTTCTACGGCTATTCCCGAGGAGCTACGGGAAGCACTGTTAGCTGAATTGGCAGTTAAATAATAAAGAACGAGGCTTGCGGTGCTAGTTTACTCCCCTCTTGCATGCTTTTTTCCGTTACAATGAACGAGAGAGGAGTGACGGTGCATGTCTGCTTTTACAACGATCTTATTTGATCTGGATGATACCTTGTTCGATTTTTCGGCTTGTTGGGAAAAAGGGATGCAGCATACAGTGGCGACGCATCCATTGACCGCTGATCTGGATGGTGCAGCCTTACTTGCGGCTTTACGCCGCCATGGAGATGATCTGTGGGTAGATGTGATTGCCAAACGATTCGACTTCACACAATACCGTCAATTGCGGCTGCAACGGTCGATGGCTGATTTCAATCGCCAAATCAGAAGTGAGGAAGTCGATGGTTTTCAGCAAGCATACGCCGCGGCTTGCATGGATGCAGTCACCCCTGATCCGGCTGTACAAGAACTGATCGCTGATTTGGCGAGCCGTTATACACTGGGCATCGTCACCAACGGGCCGGTCGATATGGCTTTTATCAAGCTGAGTCGTCTTGGATTGTCTGATTACTTCCCAAAAGAGCGCGTTTTTCTCTCCGAGCTGATCGGTTACCACAAGCCAGACCCGCGCATTTATGCGACTGTTTTGGAGGAGCTGGGTGTGGAGGCTTCGCAAGTCCTGTTCGTGGGAGATACGTGGGAAGCGGATGTCTCAGGAGCGATGGATGCCGGACTCTCTGCGGTCTGGATCAACCCGAGAGGTAAAAAGCCGGAGACGAGTCATGAGCCATTGGCAACAATCGAGCGACTGGAACAATTACGGGCGTTTGTATAGAAAAAAAAGCAGTTCTCCATCCGATATAGTTAGGTCTGTTCCTAGTAAAAAAAGTTATAGACTAGAAATGAAGGTTGTAGACTGAAAAATACAGCGTTAGACCGGAAAAAAGCTGTAGACTGGTGGCTACGTTACGCTAAACCAGCTAATAGGATGTCAACATTTTTCATTAAACGTGTTTATGTTTAATTGTTATACTGAAATTGAGCATGGCAAATAACCATCCGTCGCAGTGATGGAAGGCTTTTTCTCTATTGTTGCTTATTGGTATTAGGCAAGGTCAAGGAAAGTTTCTTTACGCTTTAAGAGGGTAAAAATCCAGTGGATCAGTTTGTTCGCACAAGCAACGACCGTGACTTTAAACGGCTTTCCTTCATCGCGTTTTCTGTCATAAAACTCTTTTAGTTTCTTATTGCGTGAACTCCTGATACCGCATAGGACAGCCATATATAAGGCATGTCGCAGCCTGCTGGAACCTCTTTTCGTGATTCGATTAATGGTTGCAGTGAACTTGCCAGAAGAATGCACGCTGGGATCGATTCCGGCAAAGGCAACAAGTTTTTTAGGGTGATTAAACCGCTCTATCTCACCAATTTCAGAGATAATCGTTGCCGCGGTTTTTTCTCCGATACCAGGGATAGATTGGATAATCTTATATTCTTCAATTTCTGATGCGAGAGCATCAATTCGGTGCTCTAAATTGGACAGATGCTCTTGATATTGAAGAATCATACGAATATACATCTCAAGACTAATCAAATGACTTTCGTACACAACTTTTTCAAATGGATTGCGGCTTGCTGCATCCATTATTTTTTTGCCTTTTCTTGAGCCCAAGCGTTGGAACGACTGATACATATAGCTGCGATTCGTTCCGTCAATTCAGATTCCCTAGCTTTTAAGACCTCTTCCGAGATAGGGAACTCCAGTAAAATGTGCAAAGATACCTTCGGAAACAAGTTTCCAAATACAGTTCCTCCCAGGCATGTCCTGCCGGATCGATGAATGAAGCCGTTCGCACTCCCCACGACCGGTCGATCGGACCGTAGCAACCCCACGTTTAAAGCATTGAACTAACGGGTTCGTTAGTATACAAAAGTATCAGAGGCTGCTGGAGATGATCCAGCAGCCTCGTTAAGCTATTGGGCAGTAATCCTCATTATGGGTATGTTAATTTTCATTAAGAAAATAATATACATGAGTGGAGATGAATGGCTTGAAAATACTGTTGCTCTTGCTTTCTATACTATTCCTGTTTTTACAGGTACCTTCACAAACTAATGCTTTCAATCTAGAGATGAATATCAAACAGATAAAGGATTTACAAGATGTTTTTATTACGACTATGGACCCTCATATCTCTAAAGCTATTAGAGAATACTACAAAGAGAAGGGCATACCAATGAGAAGTTATGCATTATGGGATGCCAAAATTCTTGAAATAAAACGGTTAGAGGAAGGTAGTTTTTCGTTTAAAGTAACTATACAAATCCGAACCTATACAGGACCACATAATCCACCAGAAGGTGTAGAGACAATGACGTTCAATATCAGTCCTTTTGGAGTAAAATTACTTGAGTTTGTCCATCATGAAGGAGCACCATAAGTCTTCTTAACTAAGGATAAATTGGTTCTTACTTTGCCTGTTCAGTTATTCCACAAGGGTTCGATAATGAAAGAGGTCAACCAGTAAAAACTGGCTGAACTCATAATATGACGGGTTTCGATAGATCCATAAAAAATCAAGTAGGCTGGCGATGACAAAGTCGGTGGCCTGCTGTGATAACGGGCAATAATGTTTAACAAATATATAATAATGATTTGGACGAAAAAGATGTAGACGTGTAAACGACCGAATTATAAACATTGTTCGCGAAAAGCCAAGTAATTACACTAAATCAAATTGTTCTTCAAATTGACGATCTAAAGTTCTCCATAAGAATACTGAAGGGTTTCTCCATTGTTGATGGGGGCGAGTTCCTTTTGCGACAAGTTGAGTACGATGGTTCGGATATTCTTTCTTACTCAATTGACCTAAAATAAACTGGGAAACACCCCATTTCCCAGTGATAAACGGAAGAGACTCTAAATCTTCTTTTGGAGGTATTTGCTGTCCGATCCAATCGCAAACTTCGCAAATCGGGTCTATTCCCCCCGCGTCCTCGTGATGTCCAATTACCCGAAACACCACATACTGTCCTGACAATAAGCGATAGCTTATGGCATCTCCAACATCCAAATCAGTTGCACTTTTATAAGCCTTTTTGATTTTCTTGGGTTGAGACTGGGGTTGGTTTAGTTTTTCTTTTAACTTTAACAAAGCTGTTTCTCGTTGTTTAACCAGTTTCGGATCTCCTTCTGCTCGCCAACGTTGAAGATCGCTGCCGTTTTCGATCACTTCAATTGCTTTTGTTTTCACCCACTCTTCAAGCCTACCTACTTTCCATTGTGTTGCGGACAAAGCCAACCAAAAAACGATTCCGATTTCGGGATCGTTTATTTCATCTTCCCACCGTTCCAGTAATATATTTGTTGCTGCTTCTCCGGTATGCCCATCGCCTAACAAATCCTTATACTCATCACGGATATCGCAAGCAATGTCGTCGGAGAAAATAGCAGGTCCCCATGCTCCCATTATGTATCACCTCGGCAGGTTAGTTTTTGGCGTATTCTATTCAATAACATTTGATCATTGCCGGATGGGGTAAGTAAATGTACATTATTTGGTAACTCTTGTTCCGCTAACGGGTTCGATAGCTTAACAATACATCAGAGGCTGCTGGATAAGATCCAGCAGCCTCGTTTACTCTTTGGCAGGATAGTTGAGAAAATCCTATTTAACTCAAGCTCAATTATGTAAAACAAGGCGGTGACGGTATGCTCCAGGAACACCAGCGGAAGATTGAAAGATTGGTTGGGATGGATCGGGAAGTGACCAGATCCAAGCGCATTCAAACTCTGATTGAAGGTGTGAGAAACGCCAGCTATCCGCGGAAGACGTAACTCGCATCACGAACATAACCCATGAGCAGCTGGCAGAGCTGATGAACCAATGACGAGCGATCAGATCGAGTACAGCATCCGTTTTAACCAAGAACTGCTTAAGCAAGAGGAAGAGTTTCTTGTAATGGCCCGGGATCAGCTAAAGCAGCATTATCAAGAGCTGAACATTCGGAAGAAGGCAACGAGTGCCAGACAAAGCATCGACTATCTGGAGAAGCACTTCATCCCTGACGCAGAGGAAAGGCTCGAGGCGATCAAGCGGCACATCGAGATCAGGAAGCTCCAACTTACGGGTCTGAGTCACGACGAAGCACGAACGAAAGTGGAGTTCGTTGAGGGCGATCAGCAGATGGAGCTTTCAGTAAACACAATGCTCAATTTGGATAGCTAGTGGGCAGTGATGATTGCGAGGATTGCTGGTGAAATATATCAAGAAGCTCAGATCCTTTGAGGTCGTACCCAGTTACCCTTTTTCCACTCCAGTTGATGCCTACTAATAAATCATCATTTTCGAGACCAGGTAGCCATTTTTGCATGAAGTCTTGCAAAGAGATTTCGAAGGGTTCGAAGTTCTTGTAGCTGCCTACAGAGTTTGTGATTTTTTGAACTCTGGATAGTGTTGACCAAAAGGGCATCGGCCCGATTACCTTCAGGATTTAAAGGGGCAGGGAATCCTTCTTCATCACGAATTGTCCAAACTCGCTGATTTTCAATAGCTTCTGAAAGAAAAGAATTTAAGTTTAACGACGATTGAGACACCGTAATTCCTCCTAGAAAAAACAAATAATTACTATCGTTCAGGATCGGTCAATGCACTTGTTGTTGAACTCCATACAATTAGCTCGATGAAAGACCTTGAAGCGGTTAAAACGTTCGTTAAGAAGCACGGTTTGAGAAGGCTAAATGATGCGAAGATCAAAGAAATGCTAAGGATTCTGTTGGAAGATTTAACTTAACATTACTTGTGTTAAGTTGTTCAGCTAACGGAGATCTTTAGGTTTTCTTCCGCTTTTTAACGAAAAAATAGGTGACACCTGCAAGGACAAGGATGCCTGATATCCATAGGTAAGGAGAAGTGAGGGTCTGTTTTTCTTCCGTATTCGGCTGTCCGTCCTGTATTGGGGTCATTCCTGTTCCGAGAGAAGCAAGGTCTTCGGATGCAACTGTTAACTCTTGAGTTCTTGTGCAAATATTGGTTTCGAGATCGTTGTCCCCATTCGTGTAGGAATACACGAGATATTCCTTTCCAACATCAAAAGAAAAGCCACAGCTTGCTGAATCTAAAGGGGTCTTGATCGTGACATGTTTTGTATTTACACCTTTCCAACTAATGGAAACATCAAATGTAACATCGACGGGATCAGCTGATGATATAATTCCTTGCGCATTTGGTTTGGGCTCGATAATCTTTGTGACTTTCCCTGCGAATACGGATTCCGCCTGAGCAAGTGCTTCTTTAACCGGGCCAGGTGATACGCAAGAACAAGCATATACGGACGAAGGAATTGCGAATAACAAGGTACTCAAGGTAAAGAGTAACAAAACCGTAACTTGGATTGTTTTTTTCATTGAACTCACATCTCTTCTCTCTGTATTTTACTTATTTGACGAAGCGGGGTTTATCTGCGTTCCATTGTGGATGACGGCAACAACAAATTCACAGCACATCTTGCTGCATACCTGACGTTTTTGAAAACGAAGTGGACTGCCTGCCATTTAACAAAAGAGAAAAAAAGAAAAACCGTCTATAAAAAGACGGCGTTAAACGTAACTTTTATTCATTGAAGGGATTACGTGGGGACAACATGATGTTGTCATAAAAATCCTGATTTTTACGATCAGTATTGGTAAAAATTACTGTGTACTCTCCAAGTTTATACCCAATCTGGTGATAAGTTTTACTATCGATATATGGATGATTGCCGAATATAGCAAAAATCTGATCTTTTGTTAATGGTTCAAATTGAGCCTGTATGACAAGAAGGTATTGTCTTCCGTCGTTTCTAAAGAGGAAATAGCGATATCCTTTTCGATCAAAATAGCTAGTATTCCAAGATGCCGAAACATATTCGTCTTCTGTGATGCTGAAATTCGTATGCAAATCTTCCTTTGTCATGTTAAACGGGATATCACCACCCAAGGTTCCTTCATGAATATGTTCCAAAATGTAGATAAGAAATTTTTGAGCGTTAGATTGGGAATCTTGAGGTCTGTATTTTTCAACCGCAGTCAAGGTTGTCCCCATCCATATGGGTGCTACAGCTGGAGTAAGCAGATAACACAATAAACCTACTGCCAGAATAGCTTGGTGTATTTTTTTCATTTAAGTGCTCCTCAGGTAAAAATGGTCAAATCAGTATGTGGATTATTTTACCATAACAACTTAATCGATTTAACACAATATTTCATGTGTTAAGCTGTGGGTGGTTCATAAAACTTATTGAACTAACGGGTTCGATAGTGGAATAACAACAACGAAGAGGCTGCCATCATTTATATGGCAGCCAACTAACGAGCAGAATTGTGGAACAATTGGCGTTTATTCTGAAGTTACAAACGAATGAAACGAGTGCTCTTTGGTAACTAACGCAAATTCTGCATTGGTAATGGCTCGTTATTGGTGTTCGTTGTATGGAGGTTGATGAAGAAACATCAGCCGGTCGAATATTGGGATGGACAACCAGGGCGTGGACATGCCTACTGCTTCGCTAGATACCTTTCCTCAATGATGTTGCGGTGATGCAGCTCATGTCCTGCTATAATGTATGCGAGCGCCCGGGCTGATAACCTACTGTTATTTGCAACGCCG
>JARDZO010000410.1 GCA_029240815.1 Brevibacillus sp. | reverse complement strand
TCTAACACCTTGGAGACACCAAGAGACCAGACTTCTTTCTCTTGGTAGAGGAAAGCATCTGGTCCATAGTAGTCTGATCATGCCATATTTTCAAGAAAGAAACCACTCTAACATTTTTTCATACAGTGGAGGTCCGAAAATAAAGCACCCAATCACCACTGACGCGATGGCTGCCACGAGAACGGCACCCGCTCCGGCATCCTTGGCAATCTTGGCTTTGGCGTGCCAATCCGGGGAGGCCAGATCCACCGCTGCTTCGATCGCTGTGTTGACCAGCTCCAAGGATGTGACCAGCCCGATAGAAAAAAAGACCAGCAAAACATCGCTGCGTGGAATTTGCAGCCACCAAGCCGCCGCCAGCACGAGGAGAGCGGCAGCTACGTGGATTTGCATGTTTCGCTGTGTCTTCACGGTATAGACAATCCCTTGCCAGGCGCAGGAAAAACTACGCATCAAGCGATTCCACTCTTTCACTGCCATCGCCTACCTCGTCAAGCCAATTTGCTCCAATACCGCATCTTGACGGGAAAACATTTCTTTCTCTTCTTCTTCGCTGCCGTGGTCGTACCCTAACAGGTGCAGAAAGCCATGCACAGCGAGAAAGCCTAGCTCTCTTTCCAAAGAATGCCCGTAGTCTTCTGCCTGCTCCTTCGCTTTTGGGAGCGAGATAATGATGTCTCCGAGCATGTTCGGGAAGTCTTCGAGATCACTCTCATCCAGAAAGATTTCCATCTCGCCTTCGCCCGGCTCATTCATGGCAAAGGACAAAACATCTGTTGGCCGATCAACATCTCGATAGTCGCGATTCAGCTCGTGAATCCGCTCGTTGCTTACAATCGTCACAACGACTTCTCCACTCACGTCCTCATGCACAGCAGCCGCCTCGAGGCTTTTTACAATCAAGCTTTGCAAATGTTCATCGATCGGTTCGATATCTTCATGAAGAATTTCTACAGATAGCACAGATGCCTAATCTCCTTTATCCAAAACAATTTATCCATAATTGTGCTCGACTTCTTCTTTCGCATACGCTTGGATAATCTTCTGTACCAGGCTATGCCGCACGACATCCCCTTCTTGAAAATGGATGAAGGCCACATCCGCGATCGGGCTCAGAATGCGCTGGGCTTCCCTCAGGCCAGACTTTTTGCCTTTTGGCAAGTCAACCTGGGTAACGTCACCCGTGATTACCATTTTCGAGCCAAAGCCGAGACGAGTCAAAAACATTTTCATTTGCTCGGGAGTGGTGTTTTGCGCTTCGTCCAAAATGACAAAAGAGTCTTCCAACGTACGGCCACGCATATACGCCAGTGGAGCTACCTCGATCAGCCCTCTCTCCATCATCTTAGCCACCTGCTCATTGCCTAGCATGTCATACAAGGCATCGTAGAGAGGCCGCAAGTACGGATCGACCTTTTCCTGCAAATCCCCAGGTAAAAATCCGAGACTTTCTCCTGCTTCCACAGCCGGTCTGGTCAAAACGATCCGTTTTACCCGAGCATTCTTCAATGCATTAACCGCTGTGACAACAGCTAGGTACGTCTTCCCTGTTCCAGCTGGTCCGATTCCAAAAACGATGTCTTTCTTTTTGATCGCCGACAAATAGTGACGCTGCCCTAGCGTTTTGGCACGAATGAGCTTCCCGCGTTGGGTTCGGGCTACTTCTTCGTCATAGACGTCCAGCAGTTGGGCTGCATCTCCCTGGTTCGTGAGCATCATCGCATACGAGATGTCACGCTCGGACAAGGCAATCCCTCTGCGGATCAGCTGAAGCAGTATGCCAACCAGTTCAGCCAGCTTATCCACCTCAGGCTTGTCGCCAGAAATCACGAGCTCGCCTTCGCGCGTCATGATTTTGGCAGAGCTTTTCTCTTCGATCAATGTTAAGTACGCGTCGTGTGGTCCGAACAACAGCAAGGCCTCAGATGCGTCTGCAAATGGGATTCTTACCTCATCTTGTAGGTGCAACAGGCTTCCATCTCCTTGCAATGATTATCAGCAATCCATCACGGCTTGCCAGCATCGGCAGGCGGCTGCGGTGCTCCCACAATCGGCTGTTCAACCGCAATATCCTCAATGACGGAAAAATGAATGCTCAAGTAAACTTTACCATTCTCTGTAGTGACGTGCAAAACTTTTTCGTCTGAAATCTCCGCATCCTTACCCGCTTTCCTCAAGATGTCCTCTCTGGCAAAGCGTTTCGCGATCTCGGTCGCTTCCTCCACACTAAGCTTGCGCTGGATAGGTTCTGTCTCCGCAGTATGAACGGTCTTCCACCCAATCGGAGAGGTGTACCCTGCGTAGGAAGGAATAAAGCGCGATTCCGTACTCTTTGCATGGACAAAAGTCTCTTTGTTGAATGGCCATACCTGGACAGCGTAAGGCCCAACAAGCAAGTATTGCTGCTCCTGATTTTCACCGGTTAAGCGGTACATGTTCTGCGTCAAGGGAACAGACGTTTCACTGACATACCATACTTCTCCACGTACAGTCCCTCGCGCGGAGACGACCTGCTGACGCGTTTCATTTCCGATTATCCCTGAAATGAGGACCTGTCCTTTTTCAACCAGCTGGTTGATCGTCACCTGACTCTTCCCAACCTCTGGCAATATCTTGGTTATAACGGCACGTTTTTTTGCGACCAAATGGCGTGGACTTGTCGGCAGTGGCTTGACAGGGGCATCCTTTTCAACCACCTGCAGCTGCACCTTGGTTCCTTGGAAATCGATTCCGACCCACGTCACTTCCGGGAGCAGGCTCATCAGCTCTTTTTGCAAAACCAGTGGTTCCTTTAGTTTGACCTTCCATGCCCCTTCTTTAATCCCAACTTGTTCGGCAGCGAGCAGAACCTTTTGCGGATCCATGTGACGTGTGCCCGTGACCTCTACCGACCAAACAAACGAAGAGAGCATGTACAATCCGAGAAAAAAAAGAGAAGCGCCTATAGCCAGTCCTGCCCGCCTGCGAAGACGAATGAACCAGAACGGCAGTCCCCCTCGCCCCTCTACATGGCTGCGACAGCCTGTCTCCCTGAGCAACGGCCGCAGCCGGAAATAATCCCGAATCAGAATATCGCAGCGAGTCAAATCCTCTCCGACCCGGCGGATGTTCCAGATGCGAATCCCATCTCGGATCGCCATATTCAACAAGCGCTCAAACCGCTTCCCTCGCACTGTGATGGTGACGTGTCCGTCTATCCACTCTTTCAGCCCGTTTCGCATGTGACTTCCCGCCCTTTCAAGTGTTACGAGCCCTGCGGCCCGGTTTCCAGAAATTTTACGCCCCCGATCCTGCCTTCCAGGAGCACTTCCTCAGGCAAGATGGCTCGTATCACGAGCTGCTCGCCAGATACGATCATCTGTCCATTCGTCAACAACAAGCGGAGCTCTTTTTCACTGAAGTGGAGAACTCCACGGTGATTCTCTATGTACATTTGCAAATGGCCGATCATCGTGATGCGCGGGACTTCCAGGACAACATCCTGCGGCAGCTCCAAAACCCCTCCCGCCAGTTGGCGCAGACGGCGGCTCCAACGCTTCATGGATAAGCCCCCTCTCTTACTAGCGCTACTGCGCCGAATATACTTTCCAATGGCCGTGCAAAACCGTTCTTACCTATGCGTATGCGACCGACAAAGGTGGCATTCATGAAAAGAAAAAAGACCCTAGCCGTCACGATTTCTCGTGCAACAAGGGCCTTTGTCAGCTATTGATCTTCTTTAAGAGGTAGGGTTGCCATTTCGTTTCGAGAGAGTGCTTTCCATTTTTTCATGACGCGTTTCACTTTTTCCGCTGTGCAGCCGCAAGCTATCGCTGTCTCATAGACCGATTTCTTTTCTA
>JARDZO010000409.1 GCA_029240815.1 Brevibacillus sp. | reverse complement strand
CCTGATTGTGCTCACCCGGGCGATCTGGAAAAGGCGGTTTCACAAAGCCTCCCAGGCTAAAGAGGCAGACTCCACAGAAGCTTCGACAGCTTGGACACCACTTGGCTCTGCTGCCGAAGAAGAGTCCCGCCCTCTGTGGGATGTACGCGAGTGGTTTAAAAAGGCACCTGGTCCGGCAGACGATCCCGTTCGTTACGCGTACTACCAATTTTTGCAGCACACGACGTCGCTCGGTTACCCGATCTACCGCTACGAGACCAGCCAGGAGTACTTCCGCAGGCTTCAGCAGCAAATACGGGATTCGGCCTTTATCCAGCTTGCTGCTACGATCACAAATAGTTATGAGCGCTATCGCTATCGGGAGCAGACCCCAACCCCCGAAGAGCTCGCTGCTATGCAGCAAGCGGTGAAAGCCTTGCGGGATACGTCAAAGAGCGATGCACGTGAGACGTAGCGCCACTTTGAACGCGGCTTTTTCCCGGTAACAGATGGACAGATAGCGAAAACAGCTGATTTTAATCAAACGTTTAAATCCCCTCAAAATAGAGCAGCCCCTCCCACCTGAAACGGATGGCAAAGGGCTGCTCTGTTTGTCTTTTTGACGGTCATACTCCTGAATTAAAACGCACGTCCGTACTGCTTCGGCGGTTGTAGCTCCTCTGGAGAGAGCGCACGAATCGCATGGATCGCCCAGTATGGGTCACGCAGCATACCGCGGCCTACTGCGATCAGATCGGCATCGCCGTTTCCTAGCGTGGCTTCGGCAAGCTTCGCGTCGTCCAGATTTCCTACTGCAATCACTGGTACGTCCAATGCCTGCTTGATGGCACGGGCCAGAGGGACCTGATAGCCAGGATGCACTCCCGGGCGTCCTGCCGAGCCGATCGGCCCTTCTCCGCCACTGGACAAATGGAACACATCTACGCCCGCTTCTTTATAGCGACGGCACAGCTCCGTGCTGTACGCAAGGCCGTATCCACCGTCTACGTATTCAACTGCAGAAACACGCATGATCAACGGCATATCCGCTGGGATTACTTTTTTGACAGCTTGAATCACTTCTACTCCGAACAAGGCCGGATCTTTGCCGTACTGGTCGTCCCGCTTGTTGGTCAGCGGGGAGTGGAACTGGTGAATCAAATAGCCGTGCGCCCCATGGATCTCGATCGTGTCCATGCCTGCTTCCACCGCACGTCTCGCAGACTCGGCAAACTTGACGACCATCGCTTGCACCTCTTCGGTAGTCAAAGCGCGAGGCATCTTGTAGCGAGACCCTGGAAAAGCAATGGCTGAGGCAGATACAGGAACCTCTGCATCCTCGGCTTTGCGTCCGGCATGTCCGATCTGGATGCCGATTTTAGAACCGTATTTATGTACTTCGGAGACAATGCGAGAAAACGCAGGGATTTGCTCATCTGACCACAAGCCCAGATCGCCGTTTGAAATGCGGCCATCCGGTTCTACATCGGTCATCTCCACGATGATCAGCCCGGTTCCCCCAACTGCGCGGGAGACGTAGTGGACAAAATGCCAGTCAGTGGGGGTCCCGTCATGCGCGTCCACCGAGTATTGGCACATTGGCGGCATGACAATCCGATTTTTCAATGTAAGACCTTTCAGTTGAAGCGGGGAAGACAACAACGCCATTTGTTCCACTCCTTTTGTATTTTTCATCATCATGCCAAAAGTAAGTATGATGTGCAATGCCTGCCTGCACTTTGGAGCACCATCGGGAAAATGACATCGGAAAAAGCATGGACGGAAAACGAAATACATAATAACATATAGTTACGTAAAAATATATTTTCCTGTAAACCTATGCAAACCTGTTCGCCATGACAACCGAATTCGAAAGGAGCATACGATGGAAATCACTGCAGGCGTACACATGCTTCACCTCCCGTTTAACGGGATGGCCATTCATCCTGTTCTTCTCTTCGATCAAGAGATAGCCGTACTGATCGATACTGGATTCCCCGGTCAGTACGAAGAGCTGAAAGCAGCCATTGAAAAAGCCGGTACCCCTATCCATCGCTTACACGCGGTCATTCTCACCCACCAGGACATCGATCATATTGGGAGCCTGCCCGAACTTTTGCAGGATACCGGAGGGTGCATCAGGGTCTACGCCCATGAACAGGAGGTACCCTACATTCAGGGCGAGCTTCCTCTCATCAATGATGAACATGTCAAGCATCCACCAAAAGGGAACGTGACCGATCTGCTGGAGGATAGTCAAGTGCTCCCCTTTTTCGGAGGGATTCAGGTGATCCATACTCCTGGGCATACCGCAGGACATGTCAGTCTCTATTTACGCCAAAGCAAAACGCTAATCGCTGGGGATTCCATGTACAGCGTGGATGGAAAGCTGATGGGGCTTCATGTACCAACGGCTCTGGACCCAGAGATGGCCCAGCGCTCCCTGAAAAAATACGCAGATTACGAAATTGCCTCTGTCATTTGTTATCACGGAGGAGTCAGTACGCAGGACATCCAAGCGCAGATCCGCGCTCTATAGACAAACAAATCCCCCCTTTGGAGCTTGCTCTGTTCCAAAGGGGGGATTGTCTATTCACGTCATCTGATTACTCCGGCATTGTGCCGATGTAATTGGATTGTGGACGAATGATACGGTTTTTGCTAGCCTGCTCCAGCACATGAGCGCTCCAGCCTACGACGCGGCTAACGGCAAAGGTCGGCGTGAACAGATCGTCGTCAAGACCTACTGCACGCATAACTGCAGCAGCGAAGAACTCGACGTTGGTGTTCAGCTTGCGCCCTGGCTTGTATTCCTCCAGTAGCTTGAGACCTACCTTCTCCACATGTGTTGCCAGATCGAACCACGGATCGTTCGCAGACAGCTCGGATGCGACTACGCGCAATGCAGTGGCACGCGGGTCGATAGTCTTGTAGACGCGATGTCCGAAGCCCATGAGGCGTCCACCGTTCTCCAGCTTGCTGCGCAGCCACGGTTCCGCATTTTCTTTGGTAGCGATGGCTTCAATCATTTCCGTTACTTCCGAAGGTGCTCCTCCGTGCAGCGGTCCTTTCAACGTGCCGATCGCTGCTGTGATGGCAGACACCAGATCGGATTCCGTAGAGCTGACGACACGTCCTGCAAACGTAGATGCGTTCATCCCGTGCTCCTGCGTCAAAATCAGATACGCATCCAGCGCACGCACATGGGCAGGGTTCGGTTTCTCGCCTTTCAACATGTACAGGTAGTTGGCTGTATGATCCAGCTCGGGGTTTGGTTCGAGCGGTTCAGTGCCTTGCAGACAGGCAAAGCGATACGCGACGATTGTCGGCATCTTGGCCGCCAGCGAAATCACTTCATCGATGGTCGGTGGAAAACCATGCGATGAGCTTCCCAGTGCCGAAACACCTGTACGCAATACACTCATCATATCTACATCTGCCGGAATGAGCTTCAAAATCCCTTTTACATGCTCAGGCAGTGTACGATTCGCTTTTAGTTTGCTGCTCAGATCAGCCAGTTCCTCTGCACTTGGCAAATGCCCGAACCAGAGCAGGTGAGCAACTTCTTCAAATGTGTGGTGAATAGCCAGATCACGTGCCCAATGACCGCGATAGACCAGCAAGCCATTGATTCCGTCTACCAGACTAAGATCCGTTTCCGCTACAGCGATTCCATCCAGACCAATTGCCAACGTATGTTGTTTACTCATTGATCCCACTCCTTGATTTCATCTCTTTTCCTCCAGTATAAATGATTCGGATTCGTAAATGAAATAAAACAAAATCAAGCTTTTGATCACAATATACAATCAATCATATGAAAACGAATTTCAGGATCTTCCCGAGATGACAACAGGCGGCAT
>JARDZO010000408.1 GCA_029240815.1 Brevibacillus sp. | reverse complement strand
CGAGGGAGGGAATCTTGTGCCATCTATTACTTTTCATACGTCAGGAAAGACAATCGAAGTGGAGAAAGACGCAAATCTTCTCAGGACTTCCATTCGGTTCGAAGGGGCCGTTCCATTCAAATGCGGTGGCGGACTATGCGGAACCTGTCGCGTACAGATCGTGGATGGACAGGAAAACCTCAGCAAGGTCATGAAAAAAGAAATCGACCGCCTCGGAAATGACAAGATCGGGCAAGGCTTCCGGCTGGCGTGCCAAACCTTCGTAACGGGAGATGTGACCGTTTCCTGGGGGGAAGAAGACGTAGAGCGTCTCAACAAAATCGCCCAAAGACGCATCAACGCCGCTCAATAACAAAAACAGGCAGAATACTCTGCCATCTGCCATTTACGAAAAAACATGCATTCGCAGGGAGCGTGAGAAACGTTTCCGGGATGCATTTTTTCGTTTCCTACCCGCTCCCCCACCTTCCGTACAAAGAAAAAAGGAACCGGCTCCTTCGCCCGCTCCTCGTTTTTCCACGATCCGCTTAATGGACCTTCACAATCTTGCTGTCGTCGTCCAAATCCAGCTCGTAAATCTCTTTTTCGATTTCTGTCGTTGTCTCAAATTTCGGGAACACCTTGATCGGAATGCTGTTGTCCGGGAACACTTCCGAAACACCTTGAATCACAATTCTTGTAATCGGGTTTTTAATTTTGCAGATGGAGAACGTCGTCTTTTTCTTGCCGAAGAAATAGTATTCGTATGCAGAGACTACTTCCAGATCCGGATTTTCGGTAACTGTCTTGTACCGTTCGGTAGTGGATACCATAATATATTCGCTCATCTTCAAACCCTCCATTAGTAAGAATGTGATAGTAGAAATTTCTAGAGCTCCTACGTTTCCTGACAGATCTCGATGTCTTCGTGAATGTAGAGCTGGCACGCCAATCGATAACCTTGGCTGATTTTTTCTCCGAGCATCTTGTTTTCCTTCCAGTTTGGCTCAGGAAGACTCTCCCCGCCTGCCAATACCTTGACCGTGCATTTCGTACATTTGCCCATACCACATCCATACTTCAGATGAGGGAATTTTTTAATTCCTGCCAAAACGACCAAGTTGCTGTTCGCACCGATTTCTTGTTCATATACTTGACCGTTTTGATGTAATTTTACGTTTGGCATTGAAACACCTCCATCTGCAGTAAGAATGTGGGACGGCCTGCTGCTATTGCTTGTCGAGCGCTTCCAAATACGCTCGTTTGGAATTCTCCAAATGAATTTTGGTTAAGCTCTCAACCAGCTCTGCTTGACCGTTGTATACCGCCATGGCAATCTCCCGATGCTCCTCCATGGCTTTGCGCTGCCTGCCCGGCAGCTCATAGCCCACATGCACAAACGCTCGGATATAATCGGACAGACCATCCAGCATTTGCGTCAGTCTTGGGCTTTGAGCCGCCCGGAAAATGACGTCGTTGATATCGAAGTGGAAATTTTTATATTCCTGGTTTACTTCCGGCTTGGAAAACTCAGCGTCGATCTCATCGATAATACGCTTGAGCTCCTCACGAGCCTCTGGCGTTGCTTTTTGGGCTGCCATTTTCATCGCCAAGCTTTCCAGGGAGCCAAGAATTGTGAAAATTTCCACGACTTCTTCCGGAGATAGCTGGGAGACGACGACTCCTTTGCGCGGCAATGTTTTTACGAAGCCTTGGGATTCCAGACGGAACAGTGCTTCACGGATCGGGGTGCGGCTGACATTTAGCTGATCCGCCAGCTCTCTTTCAATAATTCGTTCCCCTGATTTATAGACGCCTTGAACGATAGCCTGCTTGATATAATCGTATACTTTGTCCCGAATCGGGCTTAAATCCTCATCTTTCCAAATTACTGGCGTGTCTGGCATCTGGTATACCTCCGAGAGTTGTTTTCCTTAGTTTAATCGATATGATTATCGATATACAACAACCCTTTCAAAGACACAGCCATTGCCCTATTGCAAAAATACGCCTCCGTAAACTAGCGCGCCCGCTACTACGATCCCTGGATGGATTTTCAGCTTTTCCAGTGTAAGGAGGCTGATTGCAGTCAGTGCTGCTGTCTGCCAGATTCCAGTGGCCTCATAAGCGCTCGCGAAGAACTGAAAGGCCAGAATTCCTAGCAAAACGGCTACAATCGGTCGCACGATTTGCGTCATCGCCGATACCTGAGGCGAGTTCTTGAAAAGATGCAGAAATTTATACAGAATGACCATCGCAATCGCAGTCGGGGCAATCGTTGCGATCAGCGCGACAATCGCACCGGGGATTCCCGCCACCTGATAGCCGATATAGCCAGCCAGCTTGGTGGCAATCGGACTCGGAAGGGCATTGCCTAAAGCAAGCACATCCCCGAATTGTTCCAATGTCATCCAGCCGTAATGATCGACGACTTCAGCCTGCAGCAGCGGGATAATCGGCGGCCCACCGCCATAGCCCAATATGTTCGGGATGAAAAAGGCCCAAAATACGTGTAGCAGGATCATGCTGATATACCCCTATCTGGCGAATCAGCCTGTTTTTTCTTCTGTTTTCTGACCAGATAGGTCGATTCGGTAAAGGCGTATGCAAGTGCGATCCCGATGAGCAGGCCAGGATTTACATTCAACAGCGCCAGCGCTACCAGAGACACGATCGTCCAGGCTATCGTCTTGCTCTTCACCCAGCTCTTCCACGACTTCAGAAAAAACTCGTACGCCATGACCGCCATCATGACTCCGATCACAGGCTGCACACCATGCGTCATGCCTCCAACGATGCCTGAGTCCTTCAGCTTGTAAATGAGTCCGAGGAGCAGAATCATCGCGACGAGCACCGGTATCACCATCGCCACGATCGCTACCGCAGCGCCAGCCGCACCCTTTACCTTATAGCCGATATACCCTGCCATTTTCGTAGCAATCGGTCCCGGCAGAGCATTTCCCATCGCCAAAACGTCCGTAAATTCTTCGTCCGTCATCCAACCGTATTTCTGGACGGCCTCGGCGTGAACGAGGGGGATCATCGTAGGACCTCCGCCGTAGCCAAGGATGCCGATTCGGAAAAATCCGAGGAGCAGATTCCAAAGCACCATCGCCCCTCTTCACCTCCCTTTTTACATGGCATGATCGGGCTGCCTATATCCTACTTCTTGATATCTGCTTGCGTCATCACTTCGTACTCAGCCCCCAAATACTCCTGCAGGGCTCTCAATGCTGCCGTACCTACCGCCGTATCCTGTTCCCCATTTCCCCCGCTGACGCCGACTCCACCGATGACGGCTCCGTTCACGACGATCGGGAAGCCTCCTACGAAAATGGCAAACTTACCTGGCAGCATCACGTGGATGCCGAATGCTTCCCCTGTAGTCGTCGCGGGTCCGCCCGGTTGGTTGAACAGATGGGTGGAGCGTTTGTGACCGCTCGCGGTAAACGCTTTGGCAATGGCAATTTCCGGTCCTGTGATGCGTCCACCGTTCATTCGCTCCAGCGCGATCACGTACCCGCCATCGTCCACGATGCAGATCGACTCGAGAGCGTTGACCTCTTCTGCCGCCTTTTTTGCTGCTTCGATCATCACTTTTGCTTCGTCTAGTTCCAGCTTCATAACCGATTTCATCGTTGGCATTGCCTCCTATTCTCTCATCTCTTACATGCCGTGATAGACACTCTTGATCTGCGTATAGAATTCCAACGCTCCCCTGCCGGATTCACGGTAGGTAGCCGTGCTGGACATTTTGACGCCGCCAAAAGGTACATGTGGTGCATTACCGGTCGTCGGACGATTGACTTTGACGACACCGGACTGGATGTTGTTCACAAAATGCTGAATCCTCGCTGAATCCTGCGTG
>JARDZO010000139.1 GCA_029240815.1 Brevibacillus sp. | reverse complement strand
GGTGCTAATTCCTGCAGAAACAAAAGTAGTCTGGAAGATAAGGGGGACAAGGGCACGTTTCTCTATACGTGACGATCGCGACCTCTTTTCTTCGGGAAAGAGGTCTTTTTGCATAGTAGACCGCAAGGCTGGGAAGCATGACCAGCCCATTGGAAATATATGAAAAAATGGAGCAGAGGGGAGAAATAGAATCATGGCATATCGCGCATTAAGTGAGCAGGAGGCAGTAGAGTACGTAAAGGCATTGCCAGGTCTGTTTACCGAGGGAGCAACGCTTAGCAGCAAGGAAATCGGCGATGGTAACCTCAATCTGGTATTTGACATCCGTGAAGACGCTACAGGCAAAAGCGTCATCGTAAAGCAGGCTTTGCCGTACGCACGAGTAGTAGGGGAATCTTGGCCGCTGACGGTAGATCGCGCTCGCATCGAGAGTGAAGCGCTCCGCATTCAGCACAAGTACGTACCGGACCTGGTGCCTGAAGTGTACCACTTTGACCAAGAACTGGCGCTGACAGTGATGGAGAACGTAGGAGATCACATCATCATGCGCAAAGGGTTGATCGAAGGCAATCGCTATCCCCTGTTCGCCAAACAGATCGGCAAGTTTCTCGCCCATACGCTGTTCTATACATCTGATCTGGGCGCGAATCCGTATGATAAAAAAACGCTCGTCGGAACATTCTTGAATCCGGAATTGTGCAAAATTACGGAAGATCTCGTGTTTACTGATCCTTATGAAAATGCACCGACGAACGACTTCAATCCGTTGATCAGCAAAGAAGTGGAAGCGATTTGGAACAACAAGCCGCTGAAGCTGGAAATCGCCAAGCTGAAATTCGATTTCCTCACTCGGGCAGAGGCTTTGTTGCATGGAGACTTGCACACCGGCAGTATTTTCATCACAGAGACCAGCATGAAAGCGATCGATCCTGAGTTTGCTTACTATGGCCCGATCGGTTTTGACATCGGAGCTGTCATTGCCAATCTGCTGCTCAACTATGCTGGACAGCACGGTTTGCAAAAAGACCAAGGAGAACGGGAGTCGTACCGCGAATACTTGCTTACGACGGTGGAAGATGTCTGGAATGAGTTCGTCTCCCAGTTTGTCCAGCTCTGGCATAAGCAAGCAAAAGAGCGCAGCGCCCATGTCGAGGGATTGTGGCAAAGCTATGTGAAGCGCCTGATTCAGGATGCTGCTGGTTTTGCCGGCTGCAAAATCTTGCGTCGCGTCATCGGCTTGGCAGGTGTGGCTGACTTGAACAGCATCGAAGACGTAGAAACGCGTGCAGAAGCAGAGCGCCTGGCTCTGGTGATCGGGGAAGCATTGATCCTCGGGCGCGGCGACGTGGAAGAATCTACGGATATTACGGACCTGGTCCGCACCGTGACAGCACGATTTTATCAGGAGGCAACGACCGTATGACAACCAGTACCCAACTCGCGCCAGTCAAGTGGGAGAATGATGCACTCGTCCTGCTTGATCAGACGCGCTTGCCAGTAGAAACCGTTTATTTGACACTAACGACTCCAGAAGAAGTGTGGGGAGCGATCCGCCATTTGCAAGTACGGGGGGCTCCCGCTATTGGGATGTCCGCGGCATATGGCCTGTACCTAGGGGTTCGCAACAGCGAAGCGACTACCTACGGGGCGTTTTGGAACGAACTGCAAGTCAAAGCAGAATACTTGGGTACATCCCGCCCTACAGCAGTAAACCTTTTTTGGGCACTCGACCGGATCCGTGCACGTGTGCAAAAAGAAGGGGATAAAGAGGTAGCTGAATTAAAAGCGGCTGTTCTCGACGAAGCGCTGTCCATCCAGAAAGAAGACGCCGAGGTGTGCCGGACGATCGGTGAGCACCTGCTGACACTGCTGCACGATGGCATGGGTGTACTTACTCACTGCAATCCGGGAGCATTGGCTACGGCAGCTTACGGAACGGCTACAGCGCCATTCTACCTCGCAAAAGAGCGTGGCTGGAACTTAAAAGTATTTGCAGACGAAACGCGTCCAGTGCTCCAAGGTGCTCGTCTTACTGCATTCGAACTGCAACAGGCAGGCATCGACGTCACGCTGATCTGCGACAACATGGCAGCGATGGTGATGTCCCAAGGGAAGGTAGAGGCAGTCATCGTAGGAACCGACCGCGTAGCGGCAAACGGAGATGTGGCCAACAAGATCGGAACCTACGGTGTAGCCGTTTTGGCAAAAGCGCATGGCATTCCTTTCTACGTAGCAGCTCCGCTCTCTTCGGTGGATTTGGAGACTGCGACCGGTGCGGAAATTCCTATCGAGGAGCGTCCAGCCGAAGAAATCACCCACGGCTTGGGCAAACAAGTAGCACCAGATGGCATCAAAGTGTACAACCCGGCGTTCGATGTAACACCTGCCCAGTACATCACAGCGATTGTGACGGAGACTGGTATTTTCAAGCCGGAAGAAATTCGCAATAGCAAACCATCATAAGTCAGATGCACCTACTTCCTTGCGGGAGGTAGGTGTTTTTTTGTGAGCGTAATGGCAAAGCGCAGGAAGATGTTGACAAGAGATTTGAATGTATTATAGTAGTATCAACAGTTAATTCCGATTATTTAGATAAGGATAATCGTCATAAATTTTTTGATTGATAGACGAACTTATGGAGGAACAGGAATGAAACGAATAGGGCAACCTGTGATGGCAATACTGCTTTCTTTATCCGTGTTGATCAGCGGCTGCTCTTCTTCTGGTTCTGGGGAAACGGCAAAGACCGCTGAGTCAAAAGCCGAGGAAAGTAAAGGGAACGAGAAAATGGTCAGAATCGGTGTATTCAATGCTCCTCTTTCCTTCAATCCGTTGATCAGCTCACGGGACTTGTCTTCGGCAGAAACGAGCACGCTGATCTTCGAGCCGTTGATCAATCGAATCAAGCCGCTGGAATTTTTACCGCAGCTCGCAGAATCCTTTGAAACGCAGGATAAACAGACGTACACGATCAAGCTGAATGCAAAAGCCAAATGGACAGACGGGACTCCTGTAACGACGGAGGATGTAGCGTATACCTTGCAATTGATCGCCAATCCGAAAGTAGAATCTACCTTGGGCTCATCGATCGCCTTTTTAGAAGGAGTAGGTCCAGATGGTAGACTTCCCGAAGGACAAACGGACATACCGGGCCTGAAGGTCATCGATGCCCAAACCTTTGAGCTCCGAGCGAAAAGCCCGACCGACCCCAACATGATCAAAGAGCAGTTCGGCATGAAGTTCAAGCCGCTGCCCAAGCACGTATTAAAAGATGTGAAGCCGGAGGACCTGGTGAAGCATCCATTCATGCAAAAGCCAGATGTGACGAATGGTGCTTTTACCTTTGTGAAATACGAGAAAGACCAGTACGTGGAGTTCGCTGCCAATAAAGACTACTACCGCGGCGCACCGAAGCTGGATAAAATTTTCGTAAAAATCATGCCGAGCACCAACCTGGTTGCCCAGCTACAGAGTGGGGAAATCGACATGAACTACGGTCTAGGCATCGGAAACCTGCCGGATCAGGACTACGACTTGATTCGGAAAAATGAGAGCTTGCGGACCAAGCTGGAGCCGCAGGTAGGGATTCAAGCCATGATGTTGAATACCGTCACCATAAACGATGTGAGAGTTCGTCAAGCTATCGCACATGCCGTCAACCGTCAGCTGATCGTAGACAACTTGATGAAGGGCGATGCTGAAATTTTTGATGGCCTATACCCGTCCCTCAGCGCGTATCAAAATAAGAGCCTCACGCCCATTGCGTTTGATTCGGAAAAAGCAAAGAGTTTGCTCCAGGAGGCAGGCTGGGATAGCAACAGGGAGCTCAATTTCATCGTACCAACAGGAAATCAGATCCGTGAGCAGTCCGCGCAAATCATCGCTGAAAATTTGAAAACCGTCGGCATCAAAGCGAAAATCACCAAATTCGATTTCGCGACTGTCAGTCAAAAGCTGCGCAAGCATGAGTTCGATTTGGCCTTGAGCGGTTTGTACATGAATATTGACCCGGATTCATCTGCGTATTATCACAGTGAAGGCCTCAGCAATTCATCTGCATACTCCAACCCGGAGGTAGATAAACTGCTTGAGCAGGGAAAAGCTGAGGCAGATGAGAAACAAAGAAAAGAGATTTATGATCAGGTCCAGGCGCAAGTGCAAAAGGACGTACCGCTGCTGACCCTCTATGACCATCCGGCAGTGGTAGCAGTAAACAAGCGAGTCACCAAAGGAGAACCGCGACTTTTCGGGACCACACAGGAGTGGGATGTTGCCCAATAAACCAAAAGGGGTAGAGGCATATGACAGCAACGGCTAAGAAACAAATGAGTGTCCGTGCGCAGTGGCAAGGCAAGCTCCAATTCCAGGCCCAGGGACCGAGCGGGTATCCCGTCCAGATGGATTCCAGCGTGGCATTAGGGGGAGAGGGTGCAGGCAATAGCCCATTAGAGCTGATCTTGGTCGGTCTGGTTGGGTGCATGGGGATCGGCGTAACCAAACTGCTGGAAAAGATGAGACAGTCGCCAGAAGGAATTGAAATCGTTGCAGACGGGATTCGCGACGAGGCCGTTCCGCACGCCATATCCGAAATTCACCTTGCGTTCCATGTCAGCGGGGAAGTAGCCCCTTCCCGCATCTGGCAGGCAGTCAAACTGGAAAGTGAGCAGTATTGTCCGGTAGCGGCTTCCTTGAAAGCAACGATTGTTCCTCATGTATTCATAAACGGAAGTGAGGTTCCGGAGCTTCAAGGAACGGAAGAACAAGAAGCTTAGATAAATGGTTGCCTTTTGTATTCTAACAACCCGAGTTGATCCCAAAGAAGGTTTTAAAAAGTATGATGAGATAGATCAGATCGCAAGAGAAGCCTGTTTCCAGGCGGAGCGACTAGCGGAGTCCTACTCAGCGGAGCCATGAATCCCGAGGCAACAGAATCGCTATCTATGAATCACCTTCGTAGCTGCGCGCCGTTTTGCGATTCCCTCGGGATCATGGTGGAGCGGACAGTCAAACTCCCGTGCAGGACGTAGCCCGGAGCGGAGAATGGAAACAGGCTTCTCTCACTACAGAAACTTCTATTCTCGATAGCCTGGAAAGCTGACCTAGTTGTCAGCTTTTTCTTTTATTTGGTGTCTAATGATTATTCGCACGATCTTGCCAAACAAATAACCCTGTTCCATAATCGAGCGTAAGAACGAAGCTGATGGAATCCAACAATTACAGAGAGAAGCAATGGAGGGGTAGCTCGTGAGACGGATACTGATGACGGAAAATTCTTTCCTCAAACAATTGGAGCCTGCCGATGCAGGGGAAATGTATTGGCTGACAGATTCGAATCGCTCCTATTTAAAGGAATGGCTGCCTTGGCTGGACTATACAAGACAGGTTGAGGATACGGCGCATTTCATCAACATGACGATCAATCAGCACAACAACAATCAAGGTACGCACTACGGCATCTGGTACAACGGGCGTTTGGCAGGGACATTGGGCGTTCACAATATTGACTGGATCAACAAGAAGACATCAATCGGGTACTGGCTCGGATCTCAATTCCAAGGCAAAGGATTAATGACAGCGGCAGTGGCTGCGTACGTCGATCGTCTAATTTTCGGCTCGTGGGATTTGGAAAAAGTGACGATCCAGGCCGCGACTGAAAACTACAAGAGCAGATCGATACCCGAGAGACTGGGGTTCCAACAGGAGGGCATTTTACGGAGAAACGAATTCCTTTACGATCATTTTGTCGATCACGCGGTCTACAGCCTGCTTCGCTCGGAATGGGAAGAGGCGCGGAACGGGAAAAAAAGGTAGATTGACAAGGAAAATTCAGTAAATTACGATGGAGAAAGTAAAAAAGGGGGTTGCTTGAGCAGCCCCTTTTTTTGGTGAAATGGCTAGCGAGAAGAGGTGAACGGTTTGCAGACATTACGTCAATTGTCCTGGTTTTTCAAGGCTCACTGGAAGCGATATTCGATCGGCATTACCTTTTTGTTTCTCATCGATGTCCTCGTATTATGGCCGCCGCGCCTGATTGGAGATACAGTCGATTCCATTCGCAACAGCTCCTTGACGACAGCGGATTTGATGAAAACCGTCCTGATCTTACTATCTCTTGGTCTGGTCTTGTACGGCATGCGATATATGTGGCGTTACCTCTTGAATGGGGGAGCGTTGATTTTGGAAAAAACGTTGCGGGAGCGGCTATTTTCCCATCTGACACACATGTCGCCTTCCTTTTATCATCGCAAGCGCAGCGGGGATCTGATGGCTGTGGCCACCAACGATATACCTGCCATTGAACAAACGGCGAGCACTGGTGTGCTGACACTGGTGGATGCCTTGTTCATGACGCTGTTGACCTTGATCGTCATGCTGTCGTCCATTGATTGGAAGCTGACACTGGCCGCCTTGATTCCCATGCCTTTTTTGGCTTGGTCGACGGCGTATTATGGAAGGCTGCTGCATGAGCGCTTTTACTTGGCGCAGGAAGCATTCGGCGAAATGAACGACCATGTCCAGCAATCCGTTTCAGGGGTTCGGGTACTGCGTGCGTTTGTTCAGGAAAAAGCGGATGTGGAGGCTTATCGACGCGTGAGTGAAAAGACGCTCGAACGAAATGTGAGCGTGTCTCGCATCGACGCCTTGTTTGAGCCGACAATTGCCATCATTATCGGCTTCAGCTTTTTGATCGGATTGGGATATGGGACGTATCTCGTCTTTACGAGTGTTATTTCCTTGGGGGATTTGGTTGCGTTTAACCTGTATCTGGGGCTGTTGATCTGGCCGATGTTCGCATTTGGCTGGCTGGTCAACGTACTTCAGCGCGGTGGGGCTTCGCATAAACGACTCTCGGAGCTGCTGGTGGAGGAGCCGGATGTAGCGGAACAGGAGCATCCAGTGTCTGCCGTCGCTTCCAATACAGTAGAAGCTCGTCATTTTACTTTTACTTATCCAGGCACTGAAAAGCCTGCCTTGCGTGATATCACCTTTACGCTGGGAGAAGGCGAAACGCTTGGAATCGTTGGGCGCACAGGCAGTGGAAAGTCGACCTTTTGCCGTTCCTTGCTGCATCAGTACCAAATGAATGAAAGCTCGCTCTTCGTAGGCGGTGTACCGATCGAATCGCTGTCGCTCTCCGCTTTGCGCGAAAAGATCGGCTACGTGCCTCAGGAGCATCTGCTCTTCTCACGGAGCATCGAGGCCAATGTGGCTTTCGGGAAACCGGGAGCTTCGGCAGAGGAAGTGCTGCACGCTTTGGAGCTGGCTGAAATGGGAAGTGACCTTTTACAGTTCAGAGAAGGCGTGCAAACCATGGTCGGGGAGAAAGGTGTCACGCTCTCCGGAGGGCAAAAGCAACGAATTTCCATCGCCCGCGCCTTGTTGATGGATGCAGATATTTTGATCTTGGACGATTCACTTTCTGCTGTGGATGCTCGTACCGAGGAAAGCATCTTGCGCCACTTGCGACAGGAGAGAACGGGCAAAACGACGATTATTACGGCGCATCGATTGTCTGCCGTGCAGCACGCCCAACTGATTCTCGTGTTAGATGAGGGACAGATTGTGGAACGAGGCACGCATGATGAGCTGATGCAGCAAAATGGCTGGTATGCCGAACAGTTCAAGCGCCAGCAGATGGAGCAGGATGTCGCCGGTTAGGGACAGGGAGGAGAGCGTTTCATGAGCGGGCAAAACGTATGGAAACGTCTGACCAATTACGCCAGACCGTTCCAGAAACAGATAGTGGGGGCGCTGATTTTGCTCTTGCTCGGTACCAGTGCGGAGCTGGCGGGACCGTTTTTGGCGAAGGTGATGATCGACAATCACATCCTCGCGATTCAAAAGCCGTGGTTTGAATATAGTGAGCGACCACAGGCGGTAGCGAATGCGGCCGTGGAGTTGAATGGTAAGTACTATGTTCGACAGGATGTGCTCGAAGAAGCAGGAGTAGCTCCGCAAAGTACGCAAGCCAAACAGGTAAGCATTCTGGCGGAGGGAACGATATATTATCTCGTAAATGGGAACGTCAATCAGAACGAAGAAAAACGGATTACGCCTCTTCCTGCGGAGAATGGCCGTGAGCGGATAGAAGTGCTCACAGGGAAGGGTGCGGAAAGTACGGCAACAAGTCCGGGGATGACTGGTATACGTCTGACTGCTGCAGAAGTAAAAGCGATGTACCAGGGCGAAATGATGCCGATTATCTGGTTGTCCGTTGGTTACGCAGTTCTGATTTTGCTGTCGGCAGGCTTTAACTACATTCAAATTTTGTGGCTCCAGACGATCGCGCAGCGAATCATTCAGCAGATGCGGATGAAGCTGTTCATGCATTTGCAAAAGCTTCCCGTCTCCTTTTTTGACAAAACGCCAGTCGGCTCGCTCGTCTCTCGTGTCAGTAATGATACGGAAGCGATACGTGAGCTGTACGTCAGTGTGCTGGCGACGTTTGTGCAAAACGGCATCTATCTGATCGGGATCCTCATTGCGCTGTATATACTCCAGCCAGAGCTGGCGCTGATCTGCTTTTTGACGGTTCCGGTGCTGGTGGTGCTTGTTGCTGTCTATCAGAAATACAGCTCGCGTTATTACGCCATCATTCGTTCCCGCTTGAGCGATATGAATGCGACGATTAACGAGATGATCCAGAATATGTCGATTGTTCAAGCGTTTCGACGTGAAAAAGGGGTACAGGACGAGTTTCGCGAGGTGAACGAAGAATATTTCAGAGTCAAGCTGAAGGAAAACAATCTGGAGTCGCTCTTGCTGAGACCGGCTGTAGACTTGATCTGGAAAGTGGTGTTGACCCTCATCGTCTGGTACTACGGCTCCACTTCCTTTCACAGTGCGATATCCTTTGGTGCGTTGTTTGCCTTTGTCGACTATATGGGTCGCTTCTTCGAGCCAATCAATATGATCATGAACCGACTTTCTCAGCTCCAGCAGGCTACGATTTCGGCAAAGCGCGTGTTTGACATCCTCGATACTGAGCAGGAAACGCCAAAAGGTACCGCAGACCAGCCGATCGAGCGGCCGCAGGGAGAAGTGGTCTTCGATAACGTTTCGTTTGCCTATACGGGTGATGAGTATGTGTTGAAGAATGTCTCGTTCACGGCGAAGCCAGGTCAGACGATTGCATTGGTCGGGCATACAGGGTCTGGGAAAAGCTCCTTGATGAACCTGCTGCTCGGGTATTATCCGGTGACCGATGGGAAGATCCTGATCGACGGTACGGACATGAACAGCATCGATACACAGGCATTGCGTCGCCATGTCGGATTAGTCCTGCAAGATCCGTTTTTGTTTACGGGCAGCATCGGCTTCAATATCCGCATGTACAATGAAGGCATCACAGACGATGTGGTTCGGCGTGCGGCAGAGGCGGTACGGGCAGACGAATTTATCCGACAGCTTCCTGGGGGATATGAGGAACCTGTTGTGGAACGGGGCATGACCTTGTCTGCGGGTCAACGCCAGCTGATTTCGTTTGCAAGGGCCTTAGCAGCAGATCCCGCTATTCTCATCCTGGATGAGGCAACCGCGAGTATCGATAGCGAGACCGAGTCCGCGATTCAGGAAGCCTTGCATGTCTTGTCCCGCGGACGCACGACCTTTATCATTGCCCATCGGTTGTCGACCATCCAGCATGCGGATCAGATCCTGGTGTTGTCGCGTGGGGAAGTCGTGGAGCGGGGAACCCATGAGGAACTGATGGAACAGGATGGGGTGTATCGAAAAATGTACCAACTCCAGCAAGGAAATGTATCCGTTACAATGAATGGGTAGAGATGTTGATGTTGGAACGAAAATATGATGAAAGGAGATCAACACCGATGGCAGCCTCGCGTTACACCTTTTGGGTGTTGATTTTAGTAGTAGCAATCGCCGGACTTAGCCAGGGGTTGAGCATTCCTCTGTTGGCGGTTTTGCTGGAAAAACAAGGCGTCTCCTCGATGATGAACGGGCTGAATGCAGCCGCGTTGTACATCGGCATGGTGCTGATCTCGCCGTTTCTCGAAATTCCGCTCAGGAAATTTGGCTACCGCACGACCATTATTTCCGGGCTGGTGCTTGTGACAGTAGCGACTGCGCTAATTCCGATGTTTTCTCATTTGGCCGTCTGGTTCGTGCTGCGTCTTTTGATGGGAATTGGCGATTCGGGACTGCACTACTCCAGCCAGATGTGGGTGACCAAGATTGCGGCACCGCAAAATCGCGGTCGTGATCTCTCCATCTATGGGCTGGCGTATGGCGTGGGCTTTAGTGCAGGACCTCTGGGCTTGAACCTGCTGCCATTCGGATTGTGGGTGCCGTTTGGAACGCTGATTATCTTGTATGCGGTCGCATTTGGATTGCTCGGTCGCATGAAAAATGAGTTCCCGGATGAAATCGTTCAGACGGAAAAGAAGCAAAACAAATATGCTGTCGTGCTGCGCCTTGGTTGGTTGGCGTTAATCCCATCGTTTTTATACGGCTTCATGGAGACATCGTTGAACGGGAGCTTTCCGGTCTACGCTTTGCGTACGGGACTTTCGATTGAATGGGTTTCCGTTATCTTGCCATCCTTTGTCGTTGGAAGCATCATTCTGCAAATGCCACTGGGTTCTTTGAGTGACAAGATTGGACGCAAGCGGGTCATGACGGCTTGTGCCTTGATCGGCGGCATCGCCTTTTTCCTCTTCCCTCTCTCGGGGGAGAACGTCTGGCTGATGATGCTGCTGCTCGCCATCGCTGGAGCGGCTGTCGGCTCGTTTTATTCACTGGGTTTGGCTTTTGCAGCAGATATTTTGCCTGCTTCGATGGTACCGACTGCCGGAATCATCGCGGGTATCAATTTTGGAATCGCCAGTATTTTGGCTCCAAACGTAAACGGTGTGTTGATGGAAGTCTGGGAGCCTTGGACCATTTTCTGGCTCATGGGGGCGTTTCTGCTCGTTTTTGCCGCTGCTTGCCTGGCTGTTCGACGTGGAACTCCGCATTCCGAGCACGTCCCGGTACCGATACAAAAGCAAGGCTAATCGCAACAACCTACAGCGGGTGTCTGTCTCGGCAACGAGGAGGCACCTTTTTTCATTCCAGAAAATAAAAAAATGACAATAAAAAAGGAAAGAAAGAATAAACGGGCGCAGGGGAGGGAAGCGTAAATATAGTAAGGTAAGATACGCTTGGAAGGGGTTGACCCGATGCTTACTCCGTGTATTTTCAAGCGGGGAATCGTCTGGATCTTGTTTTTCGTGATCAGTCTGGTGATTATTCCGTTCTTTTCCGATGACAGCCCGACGCCGCCCGCTCCTGCTGCCACTAAAGTAACGGTGCAATAGAACAGGAAAAGAAGGTTGAAAAGACTCTCCCAGTAAAAGGGGAGTCTTTTTTGTGTGGCGATCGGAGCTGGTGTAAAACGGCAGAAACGGCGCATATTAACGAGAAATGGGACGGTCATTACTTTTGGAGGTTTCACGATGGGGACATTGCACAATTATTTGAAAGACCGAGCATTAGAATCACCTGATGTTGAGGCGCTTGTTTCGGGAAGTCGTTTGTTTACATATCGGGAGTTTGATGAAAGAACCAACCAGTTGGCGTCTTACTTAGTAGAGTCCGGCGTCCAGAAAGGGGACTTTGTCGGCATCCTCTGCAAAAACGATCATCCGTATCCGACCATCCTGATGGCAGCACTCAAAATAGGGGCAGTTGCTATTCCGCTAAACTGGCGTCTGACTTCCTTTGAATTGGAAGGGATTCTGCAAATTGCACAGCCAAAGATTTTATTTTATGACCAGGATTTTGTGGAAGCACTTACCCCGATCCGGGACAAGGGTGTGGTCGGGAAGCTGGTCTCTGCCGGGAACGGTTTGGATATGAGTGACGAGTATGCCAACATATTTTCCAGTCAGTCGATAGCTGCTCCCTCCGATGCGAAAATTACAGAGGATGATCTCGCGGTGATCTTGTTTACGTCGGGGACGACAGGAACGCCCAAGGGCTGCATGATTTCCCATGGCTGCTATGATACTTATTTGCGTGGAAGTCGCGCCCACGCCGACCATCCAGCACGCTTTCTGGCGGTTCACCCGCTCTTTCACATGAGCAGCACATCATTGATTTTTTACAACATTTTTTGTGGGAACACCATGGTCATGTTGGCAGACGGGGATCCCGTATCCATTTTAAAAACCATCGAATCCGAGAAAATTGAGGCGATGTTTGCGTTTCCTTCGGTGTACGCCTACTTATTGGAGGAAATGAACACAAAGCAGTGGGACGTATCGTCGCTGAAATTTGTTTCGACAGGAGGCACGAAAGCGTCTTCTGCTCTGATCAGAAGGTACCTGGAGCTCGGAATCCCGATGACCCAAGGATATGGCAGCACCGAAGCGGCATTCGTGAGCGGTTGGCATCCGATGATGGGGATGGAGTCAGTAGATTCCGTGGGAAGGCCATTTAAAAATGTGCAGGTAAAGATTGTACATCCGGATACGGGAGAAGACGTGCCAGCAGGAAATGTGGGAGAAGTGAAAGTCAAGAGTCCGTATCTGTTTAAAGGATACTTGAACAATCCAGAAGCGACAGCCACGGTGCTGATTGACGGGTGGTACCATATGGGGGATGCGGGAATGCTCGATCCAGATGGGTTTCTGTATATTTCCGGACGGTACAAGGAAATGATTCTCGTCGGCGGTGACAACGTGTACCCAGTAGAAGTGGAAGACATCATCGACCATATCCACGATGTGTTGGAAGTGGCGGTAGTTGGTATCGCCCATGAAACATTGGGGGAGGTTCCCCGCGCTTTCGTCGTAAAAAAGGAAGGGAGTTTATTGACGGAAGCGGACATCGTGAATGCATGCAGAGAAAAATTGGCGGAGTACAAAATTCCTGAGGTTGTCTTTGTCAGCAGCTTGCCGGTGAACGGCTTGGGAAAAGTGATGAAGCATTTGCTAAAAGGTAGATGAACGAGGAGGCCTTTCCCGATACCATGGACGGAATTATATTTCCGTGCAGCATTCGGGAGAGGTTTTTTTCTGTGTGAAACCGGCACTGCTTTACTTTGTTTTCGCTACAAAATTTTGCGTGTAGAACGGACGGCCATCTTTGTAGGAGATCCCTACACCGATCTGCTTGAAGTTGGGATTCAGCAGGTTTTGGCGGTGGCCGGCAGAGTTCATCCAGCCCATGTGCACTTCAATTCCATCCAGTTGGCCGTAAGCAATGTTCTCTCCTGCGTAACCAAACAGGATATCGGCGTGCTGCAAACGGTCAAATGGACTGCCTGTCGTCGGAGATACGTGGTTGAAATAGTTGTTTAGGGCCATGTCTTGACTGTGTGCGCGAGCCACAGCAGCCACTTGATCGTCCCACGTAAGTACAGGGAGATTGGCTCGGGTGCGGGCGACGTTGAGCAAGTCGAAGTTTTCTTTCTCGTATGCGAGCGCGGCTTGCTTGATTTGCGCGTCTGTCAATACTGGCTTGGCAGGCAGCTTGCTATAAGAGATCGGATACATCAATCCAATGGCAATGGTAGAGAAATGGTCCGGGGTAGAAATGCGTACGCCCGCAACTTTATTGCCACCCAGCTGGTCGATGGAAAACGTAACCGTCTGATTGTTCAGCAAATAGGTAGGATGGTTGATCGTGTTGTTATTGATCTTGAAAGTGGACGTGATTCCCAGCGTGCTTTGTGGAGCTCCCCATGCTTTTTGCAGTGCGGCAGTAGTAGCTCCGAGGCCAATTCCTTTAAGATTGAACGTGGCACCATTCGTGAACAGGGTGACCACTTTGGCATTTTGAATGCCGACTTGTATGTAATGGGTGAGGTCTTTATTGTAAATCCACCATTCGACTCCGGTCGTGCTCGGGTCTTTGCGTGCAGGCTTACCCAATACTTGCTCGACCTGAGAGGTGCTCATCCCCAACTGGATACCGTATACCGATAAGGCGCTGGTAGCTGGAGCCTGCTTAGCTGTGACAGGCGAAGCTGTCGCCGCATGCGCAGGTAACATTTGACCGAACAGAGCAAATGAAAGGCTCACGGCGAGGATGCTGGATATACTCTTTTTACGCATAAATCTACCCCCTGGATTTGGCATTGCCATGGAGGTAATTGTAGCGGTCAGGGTGTTTTCTCACAATAGGGACAAGGCAGGAAATCTATTTCCGACGAAAATAGCCCCGCCTGACAAGCGGGGTTTTCACGAACAATGTCGTGCGACTTTCGTCAGGTGCGCCGCTCGTAAATGACATACGTTTTGGC
>JARDZO010000407.1 GCA_029240815.1 Brevibacillus sp. | reverse complement strand
AATTTCTTTGAGAAAACCCTACATGGGACAATGCCTACGAAGAACGAAAGCTTGTTTCACTTTGATAAATAATGAGCTCGTAATCCCTCAAAATTTTTACTTTCCGATATTAAAAAAAGACAGGCGAACCCTGAGGTCCACCTGTCATCCAAAACCATTAAGCATTTCTACGATGCGAACCAGGCGAGCCGTGAGGTGCTTTGGCACGCGGTTCACCGAAGATAATGGCCCACTTCATTCCTTCGCGTGGATCCAATTCAGTCACAAGAGTTTCAGCTCGCTCCTGTACAACGCTCTGTGGTTGCTTTTGTTCTCTGACTCGCAGCGAACGATCTGGCTCCGCAAATGCCCATTCCTGCTCCACACCGATGCCTTCCATGGATTCAGACTGAACTGGCTCATACTTGGAAGAGGCACGAACCTGCTTGCGCTCTACTTGTGGAGCCTGCTGGGGGTAGCCCCCACTTTCAACCGGTGTCAGCGTGCGCTGCGGCTTGCCTTGCGCCATCTTTTTAGCGCCTTTCCCAAAAAACTTGTACCCGATAAAAGCCAGGATGAGAAACCAGAACTTGCCCAGTAGTGGAAGTATCCAGCCCAAGAGATCAAAGAACAGATCAAGAAGAGCTTCCATGGCGATCGCCCTTATTCCTGTCCGTTAGGCGGCGTGTTCTTTTGCTTGTCGCCGCCAGTACCGAATGATTGACGCATTTGCGTGTCAGCAGCAATGTTCTGCATGTTGTAGTAGTCCATGACTCCCATTTTGCCACTGGTCAGCGCTTCGGCGAGTGCAAGCGGTACTTGTGCTTCCGCTTCCACCACTTTCGCCTTCATCTCTTGTACGCGGGCTTTCATTTCCTGCTCCTGGGCTACCGCCATCGCACGGCGTTCTTCCGCTTTTGCCTGGGCAATCCGTTTGTCCGCTTCAGCCTGGTCGGTTTGCAGCTGTGCTCCAATGTTTTTACCGACATCTACGTCCGCAATATCAATGGATAGAATTTCAAAAGCAGTCCCTGCATCCAATCCTTTGTTCAAAACTGTTTTGGAAATCAGATCTGGGTTCTCCAGCACGTCCTTATGGCTGTTCGACGAACCGATCGTAGAGACAATCCCTTCTCCGACACGGGCAATAACAGTCTCTTCACCCGCACCCCCGACCAGACGGTCAATATTTGCGCGTACTGTGACCTTTGCTTTTGTACGCAATTCAATCCCGTCTTTGGCCATCGCTGCTACGATTGGTGTTTCGATCACTTTTGGATTTACACTCATTTGCACCGCTTCCAGCACGTCACGACCCGCCAAGTCGATGGCAGCCGCACGCTCAAATCCGAGTGGAATGTCAGCACGCTGAGCGGCAACCAGCGCATCTACCACACGGTCGACGTTACCGCCTGCGAGGTAGTGACTTTCCAATTGATTCGTATCCAACTCTAAACCTGCTTTACGCGCTTTGATCAATGGATTCACAATCCGTGATGGAATAACGCGGCGCAGTCTCATTGCCACTAATGTGATAATCCCGATGCGCACTCCCGACGCCAATGCGGAAATCCACAGCATGACGGGAACAAACGAGAAGAAAATGGAGAGGACGACAATGGCTACTGCCACCATAAAAATGAGAGGTATCAATCCGCTTTCTAACATGTAACGATCACTCCTTTTGTTCTTGTTCCTGCACGACGACACGCGTGCCTTCTACCTGGATGACGACAACAGGCGTACCCGCAGTCACAAAGCCACCCATGCTCACGGCGTCCACTCGCTTGCCATCTACCTTTACCACCCCGGCAGGACGCAATGGTGTAAGGGCAATCCCTTCTTTGTGCAAGAGATCTCGCTGGTCTTTGGGAGCGACGTAGCCTTCTTCGTTTCGTTGGGTGTCTCCCAGAATAAATTTATTGAACAACCCCTTCACCCCAAATCGTTTCACTAGCAGGACTGAGATGATCACCGTAATGACAACGGCAATTCCCAGTGACGCAAGCCCCTGCTGCGTATCGTAGGCTGCCATGACCAAACCAGTAACGATGCTGACGAAACCTATTGCCCCGACTATACCACCTGGCAAAAATATCTCCATGATCATCAAAAATATTCCAATGATGAACAAAGCGATGTGCAGCCAGTTGGCAAAACCTGCGACAAAGTGGCCGAAGAAGTACAATCCAAATGAAACCAGTGAAATCGTACCCGCAACTCCAAAACCGGGTGCGAATAGCTCAACTACAATCCCAACCAATCCAATCACTAACAGCAGACTCATGATAACGGGATTGGTGACCCATCTGGCGACGCGCTCACCTGCTGTTGGATCAATCTGATGCACAGCATCGGTCTTTACACCTAGCTTACTGAGCAGTTCGTCTTTATTAGCAACCACCCGATCCGCATATCCGACTTTTTCAGCTGCAAGCGCATCCAGTGAGAGCACTGTCCCTTTTCCCTTTAGACCTGGAAAGTCCGTGTCAATCTCCACCATCGCACGAGCGACGTCCGGATTGCGATCGTTCAGCTTGGCAGCACTTTGCATTTGCTTGGACCACGCAGAGATGACTTTTACATCTGCAGCATTCCCAGCCATATCAATCGGTGTAGCTGCTCCCATGCTGCTACCAGGCGTCATCACAATTTCATTCGCATTCAACGCGATGTAGGTCCCTGCTGAAAATGCTTGATTGTCTATATAGGCGACCACATGCATCGGAGCTTGTCGGATGAGCTGTCCAATCTCTCCAGCCGCATTCACTTCTCCCCCCGGTGTGTTGATATCCAGGATGACCAGGTCTGCTTGCTGCTGCTCTGCTTCTAAAAAAGCCCGCTTCAGAAAGCTCTCCAAGCCTCTCTCAATCGTATTATCCACGGGGATCCAAAACGCTTTTTGATAGGTCGCTGCGGATGCAGTCTGTCCCGAAACAAGCATCATGAGTCCCGTCAGTATGCTTAGCAGCGATAGCATAACCCGCAACGGACGTATTGCTGGCCGTGCTGTTTTCATCGCCTCTCCCTCCTCTCACCTATCAGCTTCCACGAATGGCTTATAAGGTATACGAAACACAATGGAAATCGTTTCATTTTTTTAAGAAACAGAGAAAAAACCCAACCGTCATCCGGCTGGGTTTTTCCTGTTCGTATCTATATGAGGTGTTACTCGTCTACGATGGTAGTTCCTCAGATACAATCTTTTGCACGAGGTTTCCGTCTGCTCTGCCTTTCACTTTCGGCATGATTGCACCCATTACTTTGCCCATCTCTTTTTTAGAGGAGGCGTTCGTGGCTGCAATAGCTTCCCGAACGATATCACGAACTTCTTGTTCGCTAAGCTGAGCGGGTAAGTAAGCGGCGAGCACGTCGATCTCTTCGCGCGCTTTCGAGGCAAGGTCTTCACGGCCTGCCTTTTCAAATTCGTGGAGGGATTCACGGCGTTGTTTTAACTCACGAGTCAAGATGGTCAGCACTTCGTCGTCAGACAGAAGTCTGCCTTTGTTAATCTCTTCGTTCTTTAACGCGGCTTTCACCATGCGAATAACAGAGAGTTTCAGAGCAGCTCTGTCCTTCATTGCTTGCTTCATATCTTGATCGAGTCGCTCCATTACACTCATGATGGGCCCTCCGTCAATTAAAACTTACGTTTGCGTGCTGCTTCGGATTTCTTCTTGCGTTTAATGCTTGGCTTCTCAAAGTGGCGACGTTTACGGAGTTCCGCCATCACCCCGGATTTTGCGCTCTCACGCTTGAAGCGGCGAAGTGCGCTATCCAAAGACTCGTTTTTCTTGACTCGAATTTCTGCCATTTGTCTTCCCTCCCTCCGCTAAAACCGTGGGACGCCTGAATCGAACGTACGAACAGACTGTCACACTTCATTATAGGATA
>JARDZO010000406.1 GCA_029240815.1 Brevibacillus sp. | reverse complement strand
AGCAAGTGCTTGCGAATGATGTAGAACGGCTTTGCGCCCATGGTTTTCGCAGCAAGAACGTACTCCGAATTTTTCATTTGCAGCACCTGGCCGCGAATCGTACGTGCCATACCGATCCATCCGGTTGCACTCAAAGCGACGATAATCGTCATCAACCCCGGTCCCATTACGACCATCAGCAGGATGACAACAAGCAAGTAAGGAAGGCCGTACAAAATATCCACGAAACGCATCATCATATTGTCGACGCGCCCACCGAGGTAACCGGCGATTCCGCCGTACAGAACCCCGATAAAGAAATCGATCAGGGCAGCCATCAGACCAACAAACAAGGAGATTCTGGCCCCATACCATACACGTGTAAACACATCTCGGCCAAATTCATCTGTGCCGAACCAGTTCGCATCAGATGGTGCTTTATTTTTGGAAATGATCGACTGCTTGGCGTAGTCGTGACCCGAAATCATGGGACCCACAATCGCCATCCCAACGAGCAGAATAATAATTACTAGCCCCATCAGAGCCAGTTTGTTGCCCCGCAGACGAATCCAAGCTCCCTGCCAATAGGTCAGTTGAGGTCGTACAATTGCTTCCGCATTAGAGCTGTCTTTTCGCATCGGGACAAACAAGTCATCAGAAACAATCATCCTTTGCTCTCCTTTCCATGGAACTTGATCCGCGGATCAATGATTCCGTACAACACGTCTACAACAAACATCATGAAAATGAGAAGGGCACTGTAGAATACGGTGGTCCCCATAATAACCGAATAATCGCGGTTATTGATCCCGGCGACGAAGTACTTGCCCATTCCTGGAATCGCAAAAATCTTCTCGATAACGAAGCTACCTGTCAGTACATTGGCGATCAATGCTCCGAGCAGCGTGACGACTGGCAAAACAGCATTGCGCAGTGCATGCTTGATCACGATCGTCGCTGGTGATAGACCTTTCGCGCGAGCCGTTTCAATGTACTCCTGCGTCAGCACTTCCAGCATGTTGGTACGAGTGAGGCGGGCGATGATGGCAATCGGGCCAAACGCCAAAGCCAGTGCCGGCATGATGACGTGCTGCCAGGTCCCCCAGGTTGCAGTCGGAAGCAGCTTCCATTCAACAGCCAAATATTTAATCAGAAGCGAAGCAACAACAAAGCTCGGTATGGATATACCCACCACTGCGATGATCATCGCGATGTAGTCGATGAGACGGTTATGCCTCAAGGCTGCTACTACGCCCAAAGCAATCCCCGTCACAATCGCAAACAGCACCGAGACAATCCCCAACTGGAACGATACAGGAAAGCCGCGAGCAATCATTTTGTTTACGGTATCCGAGCTGTTGGCAATCGATGGCCCCAGATCGAATTGGACAAGCTGTTTGAGGTACAGCCCATATTGAACAATCAACGGCTTATCCAGGTTGTAGTAAGCGTTCAGGTTGGCTGCTACCGCTTCATTCAATCCCTTGCCATCCTTCTCAAAAGGAGAGCCGGGTACCGCATGCATGAGGAAAAAGGTCAGTGTAATGATGAGCCACAAGGTAACGATCATGGAGATAAATCTGCGAATAACAAATGATAGCAAGGAATCTCCTCCTTCTTGATCAATCGGTTCTGATGAGGAATGGGACATTGCACGAATGTTGGCGAAGTTTTTGGCGCTCCCCTGGTAGAATTGAATATTTTTTATTTTCAGATCTACAGAGGTAAGAATGAAAAAACCCAGCAAATGCACAAAGCTCTGGCATTTGCTGGGTTTTACTTACGTGTATGCCTCGCATACGAATAAATAAAGCAGCTATGTACTATTTACCGCTCCTCCGGTTTTGTTCTCACGGCAATAGCTTGTTTGTATTTCTTCTGTGCGTCTTTAAACGCTGCAATCAACGTTTTTTGAGAAGATCCAAAATACCGATAACGAATCTCCTCTCCTATTGCATCTGAGTCAAAAATCGAATGTCCAATAAAAATAGACCTAGCAAAGTCTGACGTCAGCTGTACAGTAGAAGAGCAAGCAGCCTCTACAATCTTGTCGTTCGACGTATCTACGACCAACCCAATAAAAAATGCACTGAACTGTTGGGTAATCGGATTGTTAGAAGAAGACTGCGCATCGCCAACGATATAAATGGTATCTTTGTCAAACAATTTGAAAACCTCGCCTTTTGTGCTTATCGATCCGGCAAACGGGACGTTCGGAGAGCTACTTCCTCACACTCGCAAGCTGGCTAAGCACTTTCCTACATAGTACCAAAGAAATTCATAATTTGTAAATAACTCAGACTAATGTTTCAATTCTTCCACGGAAACTACGGGAAACGAGTGACCTGGGAGTAGGGGAAGAAAGGGGCTTTCGTCTACAAAAGCAACTACGACATGGGATGGACCCACCATTGTTTTTGGCGCAAGACGCAATTCCTCTCCCTCTTCCGTCACCACAGTGATATGCAGTCTCCCCCCTTCTGGCCGACTCACTCCTGGTACGAGACGGTCCTGCGAGAGAGATTTTCCGTTATAGCGCAAGTAAATATCCAGATCCTGCCGCCATGCCCGAAAATCGATGTAATAGCGTGTGAAGACGAGGGGATCTGTCGTTACACTGTTGTTCGCAGGCACAAACGTCTGCAGCTCACGATGGTATCCACCATTTTGGTTCATTCTTTCCTCAAACCGATCCATCGCCTCATCCTCCAGAAGGTCGATCACTCCCTCTGTCTTCAAGACCGGATCCACGGCAAACGTCGCATGATGGTTGGCCAGCTCCAGCAGCATCTTTACTTCTGTTTTTTTCTGCATCGCCAGGTCAGCATCTACAACAAACAGCCCTACTAGCAGAAAGAAGAGAATGGACGAAATGGACAAGACGTTGATACCCGTACAAAGAACCTCCTTATTCGGTCTTGATTGATTGGTTTATAAATCGTAATCCATGACGTTTACTGTACCTTGCCGTGTTACCTGCATGCGCTCTGCCGGCAAGGGAAACAGCTCGGTTAATCGCGGATATGGAGCTTCCAGTCGTAGCTCAAATTCGTCTTCATGACTCCAAACAATAGGGTCAGCCGAATATGTCCGAGTAATATTTACGGCAAGGTCGCTCCCGGAGAGTGACAGCTTCTTTTCGGACAGCTCTCTCGAAATGAATGCCTGAACCACTTGGTGGATAGTCGCTTCATCCGTTCCGCCATGATTACTCACATATTTAGCGGCCGCTGCACTTACCTCCAGAAGCTCATTCTTCGTCTGAACAACCGTATGAACCTGCATAATCCCCAATGGGACAAGCAGCAGCACCATCACATTTAATAGAACGGCAAACAATTGTCCCATCAGCTTGTACCAAACCGGCTCACACTTCCAAGCAGTTCACCGAAAAACGCGGTGCAAGCATCCATCAGATTGTCTGGTCCCGTAAGCAGGAGATTGACTGTTAAAGGTAATACCAGTACGAGTAAAACCAATGTGGCAATCAGCTTGTTCAAGGTCTACCACCCCGGGTCAAAATATTCGGAAGGACGGGTGCCTATAAAGGTAAACGCCACCTCTCCCTCTACAAATCTGTTCAGCCATTGTGCGACCTTGGAAGGAGTAACGGTGATGGCAAGTGTGACAGCCTCCTGTCGTTCCTTTCGCGCCCGCTGGTTCTCCGCACGAGGGCCACTGCCCGCGAAGACGTCACCTGACACATCCCACCCAAGCTCCGCCATCTCTTGCAAGTAATACTCGGCCAACGCAGGGTCCAGATACCCAATATCCTGCATGTCATCCAGCATATCGGCATAGATACTGCGGGCAATCGCCCTCTCCATCGCATACATGTGGTAGGCCCCCAGAGCTGACAGAATGGCAAGCATGACTGCCAGGCTGATTATGAACACTTTCAATTTGAC
>JARDZO010000138.1 GCA_029240815.1 Brevibacillus sp. | reverse complement strand
GCTGGCTGAGGAAAAAGGGGAAATAAGCGGAAGATCTTAGGAACACCAACCAAGGCGCAATGGAAAAAACGAAACACGGTTTTAAGCGTCCACCTCTGAAAAACTCCCGGAGACGGCTACTTTGGACGCGGTTTCGTTTTTTGCATGTAGCCGGACAGGGATGACCCCCAGTAGGTGTTCCTATAAAGCTGGAGCGTTTTCCCCTTTTTCCTCTCCTCCACTACAGTCCGACCAAGCGGAAAAAAGGAAGTGGGTGTATTTCCCGCGTTTTTCTTGGTTTGTGGCCAGAGCGTGTCCAAAAGGGGGGAGATACTGCCTCCTTTTCCCACACCTTTCCACAATCTTTACGAGTTCCTGCCACATCGGATTGCTATCATGTACTTGTCCGAAGAGGGAGCGGTGGGGATGGATTACGACAACAGCATGAAAAACTTACAAAAGTGTAAGGTTCCTGAAAGTTAACTCGATAGTTCCCACTTCAGATCCCCTTTACAATGAAATCAACTCATACGGATCATGAAATGGGAGATCGATAATGAATACCGCACTCTTATACCCACAATTGAATCATCAACAAATTTACGAAGAATACTCCGCCAAAATATATCGCTATTTTCGCTATCGCGTCAAAAATGTCTGGGATGTCGAGGATCTGACCACGACGGTGTTCATCAAGGTATACTCCAAGCTGGAGCAATACGATGGCCGCCATCCGTTCGGAGCGTGGATTTTCCGCATTGCCCATAATGCATTGATCGATCACATGCGCAAAAAGCGGGAATGCCCGGTCGATCAGGAGACGTTTTCCTCCATGAAGGCAACGGATGATCTGCCGGAGGAATGTCTCATGACGCAAGAATCGACGGATGTGTTGTGGCAAAAGGTACATACCTTGACGGCGGATCAGCGTAACGTGATTCAGCTCCGGTATCTGGCTGACCTGAGAATGAATGAAATTGCCGAGATCTTGGGAAAAACGGAAGCATCGGTTAAAATTCTGCATTTTCGCGGAATCAAAAAGCTCCAACAGATGATGAAGGCCCAAGCTTAGGATGGACAACAGGTCCATCCTTTTTTTGGTATAGTAGAGGGTGATTACATGCAAGACTTAGGAATGAGGGGAGTTACAATCGATGTCGACCATTATGATCGTAGAGGACGATCCTAAAATCAATCAATTACTGCAGAGTCAGTTGGAAAAATACGGTTATCATACAGTGAATGTCGAGCATTTTGACCGGGTCATGGATGTGTTCACAGAGGTGCACCCGGATCTGGTTCTGCTCGATGTGAACTTGCCTAAATTCGACGGGTTCTACTGGTGCCGTCAAATGCGCCAGGAATCGAACTGCCCAATCCTGTTCATCTCAGCCCGGGACAGTAAAATGGACCAGGTCATGGCGCTGGAAAACGGGGCAGATGACTACATTACCAAGCCGTTTGACTACGATGTGGTCATGGCAAAAATCCGCAGTCAGCTTCGGCGCGCCTACGGCTTGTACGCTCCTCAGGAAGGGGAGCGGACTGTCGAGGTGGCAGGTCTCAAGCTGTTCCTGGAACGAATGGAGCTATCCATCCACGAGAACAAGGTCGAGCTGAGCAAAAAGGAAGCGCTGCTGCTGGAAGCGCTGATGAATCAATACCCGCGCGTCGTCAGCCGTGAGCGACTCTTGGAAAAGCTCTGGGATGAGCAGTTTGTGGATGAGAACACGTTGAACGTCTATATTACACGAGTTCGCGGAAAGCTGAAGGATATGGGTCTGGAGGGAGCAGTAGAGACGGTGCGTGGCTCTGGCTATCGCTTGAAGGCGGTCTGGGAGGACGGACAATGAAGCTGTTTCTCCGAGATCAATGGGCCTTTGCTGTCTTTTTTCTCGTTCAGCTCATTTTGCTTTTGCTCATCATTTCGCTGGATGGCTATTGGAACGAATCGCTCATGATTTATGCCGTGTTCCTGTCGATTTTTTTTGCGGGAGCATTTATGGTAGTGCGTTATTTGACCCACCGATCGATCTACCAGCGCTTGAGCAATTCGGTGCAGTCGCTGGAGGAATTGACGCAGACGCACGGCAATGCAGCGTTATGCCGTGCACTGGATGAGACCTTTCTCGAGCATTACCGTCTGTACAAGGAACAGCTGCATGCGTATGAAAACAAGCAACGCGACTATACGACGTTCATGCAGCAGTGGGTGCATCAGATGAAGACCCCTATCTCGGTCATTCATCTGTTGCTGCAAAATGAAGATGATCCGACGGCAGAAAGTGTCCGGGAAGAAGTGGATCGGATCAAGCGAGGGCTGGAAACCGTTTTGTATATCGCCCGGCTGGATCGATTTGAGCAGGATTTCCTCGTAGAACCGGTGACGCTGCGCAGTTTGGCACAAAATGTACTCGCGGAAAACAAGCGTCTGTTCATCCGTAATCAGGTATATCCCGAGCTAAAAGTGGACGAGCAGTGGCGAGTGGAATCGGACGATAAGTGGCTTTCCTTTGTTTTAACTCAGCTGTTGACCAATGCTGTTCGCTATTCAGCAGGGAAAAGTAACAAGGTGACAATCCGTGCTTATGAGCTTGGCCCGAATGTCGCGCTGGAGGTGCAGGATTATGGGATCGGCATTCCTCCAGAGGACATCAGGCGTGTGTTTCAGCCGTATTTTACAGGAGAAAATGGCCGCAAATACCCGGAATCAACGGGAATGGGTCTGTATTTAGTCAAAGAAATTTGTGGACGCTTGCATCACGGGGTAGAGCTGGAATCCGAAGTAGGTGTGGGAACGACGGTGCGGGTCATCATGTCCGCGGTACTCCCAACCTTACAAGATCGTAAGAAAGCTGAAAGTTAATTCGATGGCGGTACGAAGCGCGCTTCCGTATAGTGGGAATGAAGGTGAGAAAGGGGTAAGACCGATGGACATGTTGCAGGTGAAAAGTCTGAGTAAAATATACGGAGGCAAGGTTACTTACCGCGCGCTGACTGATATAGATTTTACGATTCGCAGAGGAGAGTTTGTGGGCATCATGGGACCGTCAGGCAGCGGGAAAACCACGCTGTTAAACATGATCTCCACCATCGACGCTCCGACTTCAGGAGCCGTTTTTTTAAATGGAACCAACCCTCATTTATTAAAAAAAGATAAGCTCGCGCTGTTTCGGCGCAAGGAGCTGGGATTCGTCTTTCAAGACTTTAATCTGCTCGATACGCTGACGATCGGAGAAAATATCGTACTGCCGCTCACGCTGGAGGGTGAGAGCGTAACGGTCATGGAGGAAAAGCTGCAGACGATCGCTGCTAAGCTGGGCATCCAGGAAATCCTGGACAAGCGCACGTTCGAAGTATCTGGCGGACAGCGACAACGGACGGCGATCGCACGCGCCATCATCCACACGCCGTCGCTCTTGCTCGCAGATGAACCGACGGGCAATCTCGATTCGAAATCATCGCGAAGCGTGATGGAAACGCTGGAAGCGATCAATAAATCGGAAAATACGACGATGATGATGGTGACGCATGATGCCTTGGCAGCGAGCTATTGCCACCGCGTTATTTTTATCAAGGATGGCCAGTTGCACAACGAAATGTACCGGGGAGAGAGTCGCCAGGTGTTCTTCCAGAAGATCATTGACGCACTGTCGTTTTTGGGAGGGAACAACTATGACCTTTCGACAATTCGCGTGTAACAACGTTTTGCGCAACAAGCGTACGTATGCTGCCTTCTTCTTGAGCAGCGTCATTTCCGTCATGATCTTTTTTGTCTATGCGATGTTCATTTTTCATCCGGGGATTGCCGATGAAGAGATTCATGGGTCTGTCGCGACCGGGATGATGGTGGCGGAATACATCATCTTTCTGTTCGCGTTTTTCTTTCTCTTTTACTGTGTAGGTGCCTTTTTGAAAAAGAGGGAGAAAGAGTTCGGCATTCTGTTCATGCACGGGATGACGGCGAAGCAACGCAACCTGCTGATCTTTATGGAAAATATGCTCATCGGTATCGTCTCCATTATTTTTGGAATTGGGCTGGGGCTTGTGCTAGGCAAGCTGTTCTTTCAATTTGCAGGGTTTTTGCTGGACGTACAGGCATTGGCGTTTTACTTTCCCTGGCAGGCGATCAGCTTGACTTTCGTCGCGTTTCTGATTCTGTTCGTAGCGATTTCCTTTTTTACCGTCTTGTTATTGCGTAGCCGCAGCTTGCTGGATCTGCTCCAGGGGAGTCAAAGACCCAAGAGAGAACCAAAGGCTTCCGTGTTTCTCTCGCTGCTGGCAGCCGGGCTGTTAATCATCGCGTATACGCTCGCGCTCACGGCAGACGGAATCTCTGTGGTGGTCCTGCTTCTGCCCGTTACAGTCTTGACGATCGCCGGGACGTACTTGCTCTTCACACAGATGAGCGTATTTCTCATCGGCTTTCTAAAGAGGAACCGCTCCTTTTATTGGAAACGGACCAACCTGATTACGCTGTCAGATCTGGACTACCGGATGAAAGACAATGCACGGATGTTTTTTCTCGTCTGCATCGTTTCGACGATCGCCTTTTGTGCCATCGGGACGTTGGCAGCTTTGGCCGGGTCCATCCAGGAAACAGTGGTCAAGACCAATCCGTTTGCTTTTGAATATCAAACGAAAAAGGGCAATCTGGAGGAACAAAAGCATCTTTCTTTGATTGAAAACGGACTGCAGCAAGCTGGATTTTCTTTTGAAAAGCACCAGGTGATGATGCGGATTTTGCCCCAAAAGGTGAATGAGGAAAAGGTTGGTGTGGTCAAGCTGACGGACTACAATCAATTCGCAATCGCTGCGAATACGAGGGAACTGAAGCTAAATGACAATGAGGCGTTCCTGGTGGTTCGATGGTTTGGCGATGCAGTGGAAAGCAAGGTACTGGATGTCGGTCAGCGCCAACTGATCGTCAAAACGGACACGAAAATGAATCCGCTGCTGAGCGGGCTTGATTTCGAACGGCTGGCCGTCATACCGGATGCTGTCTACGACGGTCTAACCGGCTTGGATGAGGAGATGCGCTACGGATACGTCGTGCCGAAATGGAAAGATACGCAGGAGATCAGCCTGAAGCTGCAAGAGCAAATCGAGCACTACGGGGATCACTACTACTTTTCTGCCCGTGCCCCGGTCTATCACTCGATGAAGCAGATGGCGAATACGGCTCTTTTTATTGGACTGTTTGTAGGGGTGCTGTTCTTTGTCGCAGCGGCCAGCTTTCTTTACTTCCGTCTGTACACAGATCTGGAGAACGACAAGCGGCAATACGGTGCGATATCGAAAATCGGACTTTCTGATCAGGAATTGTCCCGCATTGTGACCATCCAGATTGCCCTCTTGTTCTTTGTACCGATCGTCGTGGCGATCATTCACAGCATGGTCGCGTTCGTCTCTTTGCAAAGCTTGTTAAAGATCATGCTCATAGCGTCCGTCGTCAAGCCGACTGCGATTGTACTGCTCAGCTTTGTAGTCGTCCAAGCGATCTACTTTTGGATTATCCGCAATCGCTACTTGTTTCATCTGAAGCGATCCATGTCCCGATAAATGCAATCAGACCTCGTGGAAGGCCGACTAGCCTGGATCACGAGGTCTTTTCATGTCCGAGAGCGAACTTACATAAAATAGGAAGCAGGAAAGTGTGAGGAGGACGATAAGAGATGGAGAACCAGTCTTGGATGGAGAAGGCAGTAAAGATTGCCCTGGAGAACGTACTGCAAAGTCACGGCGGACCTTTTGGGGCAATCGTCGTTAAGGATGGGCAGATCGTAGGGACAGGCTGCAACGAAGTAACGGCGACGAATGATCCTACCGCACATGCGGAGGTCCAAGCGATTCGCGAGGCATGTCGCAACCTGAACACCTTCCAATTGACGGACTGTGAGCTGTATACGAGCTGTGAACCTTGCCCGATGTGTCTGGGAGCGATCTACTGGGCACGACCGAAAATCGTTTACTTTGCCTGCACGAAGCAGGATGCGGCGAAAATCGGATTTGATGACCAGTTTATCTACGAGCAAATCGGGATTCCGTACCCGGAGAGGTCGATTCCTTTTATGCAAATTCATCCAGAAAACTATCAGTCTCCGTTTGAAGCGTGGGCGGAGTCGCAGAGCAAGGTCGAGTATTGAACCTGCGCAAGACAGTCACCCCGATGGGCGTGGCTGTTTTTTGTTTTTTATAATCGGAAATTATTGAAAAAAAGATGAGCTTATCAACATTGCGGAGGTGAGGAGAAGCAAGCTTTCGTTCGTCGTGGGCATTGCCCCAATTAACGTTTTTTCAAAGAAACTCCCTAGAAAGTCCCTAAGAAAAGGAAAGGCTGGATAGTCAAGGCTGGCCGAGGAAAAAGGGGAACACGCTTGAGCGTCCACCTCTGAGAGGCTCCCGCGAGCCAGTTACTTTGGACGCCGTTCCACTTTTGGAATGGAGCTGGACAGTCAATCATCCAAGCAGTGTCCCTATCGCTATAGTGTTTTCCCCTTTTTCCTCTTCTCCACCACAGTCTGATCGACCACCAAGTAAAGGGACACGTTTTCTTTATATCACTTAACAATATGATAAACAAAGATAAAAAATTGAAAATGCCTTCAAAATCAAATTTTCAGATAAACTGTTGCATATTGTCGAAATTCGTATTATAGTAACAACATTAATAACGGAATTCGTCCTTTATTAAAAATGATTTGACTGTTTAGAGGACCGTTTATTAGGGAAAAAGACGAATAAGGTAGGGATGATATGGAAGAGAAATTCCGACGATCTCTTTATCCAGAATTAGATGACATCGATTACGGTATTGTCCGTGCCCTACAAGAGAATGCACGTCTACCTTTTACCCAAATTGCAAAAGAGCTTGGCGTCACGGAAAAAACAATCCGGATGCGTGTTCAGCAAATGCAGGATGAAGGAGTCTTGAGTCTGGTAGGCATTGTTAATCCAGTCAAAGCGGGGCTTAACGTACAGTCTTTTGTTCAAATCGCTGTAGAAGCGGACAAGCTGGACGATGTAGTCGCGGTGTTGAACGGAATTGTGGAAGTACGCCTGGTTGTCCTGACTTCTGGGGATTACCAATTGATCACACAAGTCCTGGTTCGCAACTATGAAGAATTATCGCAATTTTTAATGAAAACCTTGAACAAAATTCCAGGTGTCACCAGAGTGAATGTGATTAATGAATTAAAGATTTTAAAATCCAAGTACAAATTCGTTCGATAGACACATCGCGACACTGGAAGGGGGAATGCCATCGGAGTAAGTGCCGTTGGGAGAACATCATTCCGTGGAAGTGTTAAGACAGAAAATTCAATCTGTCAGCTAGTTAAGACAAAAAAGAGAAAAGGGGTCATCCTATGTTTTCTAAAAAAGCCAGCAAAACATTGATGAGTGCTGTACTGGGAACCATGCTTTTGGTAACAGGTTGTGGAGGAGGAGGCAATGCTGCTCCTAGCGCAGACGGTGGAAAAACAGCAGCTCCTGCACCGTCCACAGGTAAAAAAGTAATCAACATCGGTCTGAAAGCAGATCCCCCATCCATGGACCCGAACATTTCGACTTCACTGTATGATCGCCAAGTTTACGCTAGCCTTTATGACAAGCTATTTGAGATCGATCCAACAGGAAAAGTCGTGCCAATGCTGGCTGAATCCTACGAGGTAACACCAGATGGTAAAACATATACATTCAAATTGAAGCAAGGCGTAAAATTCCACGATGGCACTGAGTTTGACGCTGAGGCTGTGAAGTTCAATTTTGAACGTAACATGACGGATGCGAAATCGAAACGCAAAGGCGACATGAAATTCGTGGACTCCGTTGCAGTAGTCGACAAAAACACGGTGAAGGTTCAAATGAAAGAACCATTCGCACCATTCCTGTCTATCCTGGCTGACCGTGGCGGTACGATGGTATCCCCTGCAGCGGTGAAACAGTACGGTGATCAATATCTGAACCACCCAGTGGGAACCGGGCCTTTCGTCTTTGTTGAGCAAGTAAAAGGCGACCACGTAACCCTGAAAAAGAATGAAAGCTACTGGAACGGAGCACCGAAAGTAGATGAAGTAACCTACAAAGTATTCACCAACGGTACTGCGAAAGTACAAAACCTGCGTTCCGGTATGCTGGATATCATCGACGATACACCAGTAAAAGAAATTCCAGCAGTAAAAGGCGATTCCAACCTGCAACTGACTGCAGAATCTGGCTGGGGGTACCAAGGTCTTTACATGAACAACTCCCGCGCGCCATTTGACAACAAATTCTTGCGTCAAGCTGTAGATGCAGCTATTGACCGTGAAGCATTAGTGAAAGTACTGTTTAACGGTTATGCAGCACCTGCTCGCACTGCCTTTGCAAAAGGAAGCCTGGCTTATAATGAAGAGTTGAACAAACCAATTGCTCCAGATGCAGCTAAAATCAAAGATCTGCTCGCAAAAGGTGGACAACCAAACGGATTTAGCTTCAAACTGTACATCACGTCTTCCCCTGAAAACGAGCAGCTGGGTGCCGTTCTGCAAAACATGTGGAAACAACACGGTATCAATGCCACTCTGGAAAAACTGGAGTACGGCCAATTGCTGGAGACAGGCGAGAAGGGCGAATTTGATGCATTGCAGCTGGGCTGGTCCGGACGTCAAGACCCAGACCAAAACTTCCATGACTTCGTAGTAACTGGTACTTCAAACAACGATGGTCGTATCGCTCTGCCGAAATTGGATGAGCTGGTTCTGAAAGCACGCAGCGAAATAGATGAAGCCAAACGTAAAGCGATGTATGAAGAAGCAACCAAATTGCTGCAAGAGGAAGCAGGCTATTCTTACATGTACCATCAATATGTATTGATCGGGATGAACAAGAAAGTAACTGGATTCACGTATGTTCCAGACGGTCTGATCCGTACGGCAACTCTGGACAAGCAATAAGCTCCATCCTTCAAGAATATATACACTATAACAGCTAGAGCGAGGAGGAATTGTCATGATGTTTGTGGTCAGACGCCTACTGCTGACAATCCCGATTCTCCTGCTGGTGTCGATTCTAACTTTCTCTTTGATCCATATGATCCCGGGCGATCCTGCCCGGGTCATTTTAGGACAAGAAGCGACACCGGAAGCCTATCAGGCACTGCGAACGGAGCTGGGATTAGACAAGCCGATCGTGGTGCAATATTTTTCCTGGTTGGGAAAAGTGGTAACGGGTGATTTGGGAATGTCCATTACGGACCGGATTCCGGTCTCCGAATTGATTAAGCAAAGGCTACCCGCAACTGTGGAGCTGACAATCGGGACTTTTCTCGTAGCGATCCTCATCGCATTTCCTGCGGGGATCCTGGCGGCAACACGGCGCGGGACCTGGATTGATTACACGAGTACCTTTACTGCACTGGGAGGTATGAGTATCCCGAGTTTTTGGCTGGCTATGATGATGATCATCTACTTTGCCGTTGAGAACCAATGGCTGCCTTCATCGGGTTACGTCTCCTTTTTTGAAAACCCTACGCAAAACCTAATGGCAATGATTCTGCCCTGTGTGGCCACTGGCCTTCGGGAATCGGCCGTCCTCATGCGCATGCTGCGCTCCTCGTTGCTGGATGTGGTCAACATGGACTTTATCCGCACTGCGAAAGCAAAAGGCTTGAACGAAGCACGTACGATTCTGGGCCATGCCTTGCGCAACGCGATGGTGCCAGTCGTAACGACATCCGGTCTGATGATCGCAGGTCTCTTGGGTGGTCTCGTCATTACAGAATCGATCTTTTCTATCCCTGGTTTTGGTCGTCTGATTGTTGAATCAGTATTCAAACGGGATTATGTAACGGTACAAGGTGCGATTCTCGTCTCCGCTGTACTGGTTGTTATCGTAAACTTAGCTGTAGATATTTTGTACGCCGTAATTGACCCACGCATCAAGAGCGGGAAAGGAGCGGGTGAGTGATGAAAACTCTAGGCAAATTTCTCCGGAACGGTTTGGGCGTCATCGGAGCGGTGATTATCCTCGGACTGATTGTGGTGGCAATCTTTGCTCCCCAGATTGCTCCGTACGACCCAAATGCGCAAGATTACAACAAAATCCTGCTTGCTCCTGGTGGCGATCACCTGTTTGGAACAGATGACCTCGGTCGAGATATTTTCTCCCGTGTCGTTTACGGGGCGCGAATTTCCATGGAAGCCGCTTTGATTTCTGTCGGGATCGCGATGCTGATTGGTGTACCGATCGGACTCTTGTCCGGATACTACCGCGGCTTTTGGGACGAGTGGGTTGTCATGCGAACCGTTGATGCGATGCAGGCATTTCCATTCTTGATCTTGGCTCTGGCGATTTCCGCTGTACTCGGATCGGGATTCGGCAACGCCATGCTAGCGATCGGTATCGGGTTTGCTCCCGCTTTTGTCCGCATTACACGTGGTCAAGTACTGAGTCTTCGCAATATGGAGTACATTCATGCAGCACGCTCGGTTGGTGTAAAAGACGTACGCATCATTTTCCGTCACATCTTGCCGAATGCACTCAATCCTATCATGATTCAAGCAACACTGGCGATGGCATCTGGTATCATCGCAGAGGCATCACTCTCCTATTTGGGACTGGGTGTCCAACCTCCTACACCATCGTGGGGTAGCATGTTGAATCAGGCTCAAACGTTAATGTCGGTAGCTCCTTATGCTACTTTCTATCCCGGTATTGCCATCTTCTTGGTCGTGCTAGGATTCAACTTGTTGGGTGATGGATTGCAACAGGTTCTAGATCCGCGGTCACGCAAATAAAACAGAGGGAGTGGAGCAGATGACGACCATCTTGGAAGTGGAACAACTGAGAACCCGGTTTCGCACAGACAGCGGTGTCGTCAGTGTCGTTGACGGCGTCGACTTCTCCATCCGTGCCGGCGAAACACTCGGCGTCGTAGGTGAATCAGGCTGTGGCAAAAGCGTAACCAGCCTGTCGATTATGCGGTTGCTGCCGCAAAACGGAAGTACGGAAGGATCGATCCGTTTTAACGGAAAAGACGTTCTGGGCCTTTCGGAAAAAGACATGCAGCGAGTACGTGGTAACGAAATTGCAATGATTTTCCAGGAGCCAATGACTTCTCTCAATCCTCTCCATACGGTAGGAAGACAGATTGAAGAAGCAGTCATGCTCCATATGAAAGTGAGCAAGGCACAAGCAAAAGAACGGGCGATTGCCATGCTCAAAGCGGTAGGGATGCCGCGTGCCGAAGAAATCTACGGCGAATTCCCGCACCAGCTCTCCGGTGGTATGCGCCAGCGGGTCATGATCGCGATGGCGATGTCCTGTGATCCCAAGCTGATTATCGCGGACGAGCCAACAACGGCTCTCGACGTGACGATCCAAGCACAGATCCTCGATCTGATGCGTGATCTCAAGGAAAAGACAGGGACATCGATCATGCTGATTACGCACGATTTGGGTGTTGTTGCCGAGATGTGCGACCGCGTCATCGTTATGTACGCCGGTCAGGTCGTAGAAGAAACTGATGTAGACACTTTGTTTGAAAGTCCAAAACATCCATACACCATTGGCCTGATGAATTCGATTCCGGAGCTCGACGATGAGCGTGAGTATTTGGAGACGATCCCGGGAGCCGTTCCATTGCCGCAGCAAATGCCAAAAGGTTGCCGGTTTGCCCCACGTTGTTCCAAAGCAATGGCGATCTGTAATGAACAGCCGCCTGAGCTGTTGCAGCTGGACGGTCAAAAATGCCGCTGCTGGTTGTATGCGGATGGGGGGGAACAAGAATGACGACACCTCTGTTGGAAGTCAAAGGGTTAAAACAGCATTTTCCCATCAAAGGCGGTTTTTTGAAGAAGACGACGGGGTACGTAAAAGCCGTTGACGGTATCGACTTGCAGGTGTTTCCGGGTGAAACGCTTGGAATCGTAGGAGAGTCTGGCTGTGGAAAGTCAACGACAGGCAGAAGCATTTTGCGACTGTTGGAACCAAGTTCGGGCGAAGTTTGGTTCGACGGCAAGGATCTGGCAAAGCTCCCCAAGGAAGAAATGCGTAAAATGCGTAAAGATCTGCAAATGATTTTCCAGGATCCGTATGCTTCTCTCAACCCGCGCATGACGATCAAGCAAATTTTGATGGAATCGCTCATGGTGCACAATATTGGTACCATAGCCGAGCGTGAGAAAACCATCGAAGAGATCATCGAGATTGTGGGACTTCGCAAAGAGCATTTGAACCGTCATCCACATGATTTCTCTGGTGGACAACGTCAACGGATCGGGATCGCTCGTGCACTAGTCGTAAAACCTAAGCTGATCATCGCCGATGAGCCAGTATCGGCTCTGGACGTATCGATCCAGTCGCAGGTACTCAATCTGTTGAAGGACTTGAAAAAGGAATTCAACCTGACTTTGATGTTCATCTCCCATGACTTGTCTGTAGTCAAGCATTTGTGCGACCGGATCGCTGTTATGTATCTAGGCCGTGTGGTAGAGATTGCCGACAAGCGCACCTTATTTGAAAATCCGAGCCATCCGTATACACGGGCCTTGCTGTCCGCCGTTCCGGTGGCAAAACCCCGCCAAAAACGGGAACGTATTTTGCTTACAGGGGATCTGCCGAGTCCGGCAAACCCGCCAAGCGGTTGCACCTTCCATCCGCGTTGTCCTTACGCTACGGATGTATGTAAAACGACAGTACCGAGTCTGGCCGATATCGGAGCCGGACAACTGGTATCCTGCCATCTGGTGCAATCGGGTGAACTCAGCCGTTAGAGGCAGGACGGAGGAACAACATGATTTACTGGCAACTGTTTATCGCGTTTTTCCGCATCGGTATTTTTGGTTTCGGGGGAGGTCCTACCATGGTTCCCCTGTTTCACACCGAGTGCGTGAAAAAGTATAAATGGGTAACTGATGAAGACTTTGCAGATAATCTGGCACTGGGTAACGCGCTTCCGGGACCGATTGGCACCAAGCTGGCCGCTTTTATCGGATACCGGGTAAGAGGATGGAAGGGCGCACTGGTAGCGAACATCGGTGTCGTGCTGCCTGTCGTGATCCTGATGATTGCTCTGCTGGAGGTTATCTACAAGTGGAAGGATGCGCCGGGAGTGTATGGCATGATTCAGGCGATCGGGCCTGTGATCGCGGTCATGACGGGCGTGCTCACGTGGGAGTTTCTGCAGAAGGCGTGGCAGGGCGCGTCCAACAAAACTGGCGTCAGCATTTCTCTCGCCCTTTCCCTGGTAGCATTACTTTTTCTTGACTGGCATCCAGGTATTGTCGTGGGTATAGCCTTGGTTATTTCCTTTGCTTACTCCACCTGGTCTGTCCGCAAGCGCAAGAAAAAGGACGGCAAGGAGGGCGCAGCATGATTTATCTTCAGTTATTCTGGGCGTTTTTTATCTCCAACATCTTGGGATACGGCGGCGGTCCGCCAAGCATTCCACTAATTCAGAATGAAGTCGTAGATCATTACAAATGGATGTCGGTAAAAGAATTCGGGGAAATGCTGGCAGTTGGGAATGCTCTGCCCAGCCCGATTGCGACAAAGCTAGCTGGCTATGTCGGCTATCAGGTAGCAGGTGTACCCGGAGCGACAGTGGCGCTGTTTGCAACAGTAGCTCCTACTGCAATCGCTATGATTCTTTTGCTTCAATTCATTAATCTTTTCCGCAGTGCACCACAAGTGAAAGCCATGACCCAATCGGTTCGTCCAATTGTCACTGTACTCTTGGGAACCATGACATACCAATTCATCATGGGAGCTGTAGAAGGAATCGGATGGATGCAGACCATCATTCTGTCTGTTGCTTCCTACCTGCTCCTGGAAACTTGGAAGGTACATCCTGCCTTCGTCATCGTGGGGGCCATGGTGTACGGGTTTATCTTCATTGGCTAGTATCTACTGTTCACAAGGAGGCAATAAGCATGGCACATTTTGACGCAATGGAATACCCGTATGCATCTCGGCGCGTGACCACCTTTGCGAGGAACGGGATGGTAGCAACTTCACAGCCGTTGGCGGCGCAAGCAGGCTTGGATATCTTGAAAAAAGGCGGAAACGCCATCGACGCTGCTATTGCAACGGCAGCCTGCCTGACCGTCGTAGAACCGACGTCCAACGGCATCGGCGGTGACGCGTTCGCATTGGTATGGGTGAAAGATGAGCTGTATGGCTTGAATTCGAGCGGACCAGCTCCACAAAGCATTTCCATCGATACTATGCGGAAAACGGCTATCCGCTTTCCCCTACGCTCGCGCATTACTGGAATGCGGCCTACAAGAAGTTCTCCAAACTGTGCACCGGACCAGAATTTGCGCATTGGTTTGAAACGTTCATTCCAGGTGGAAAAGTACCGCAAGCCGGTGACATCTGGAAATCTCCAGGCCATGCAGCTACCCTGCGTCAAATCGCAGAGACCAACGGAGAGAGCTTCTACCGTGGAGAGCTGGCGGAGAAGATCGATGCGTTCTCCCGCGAGTGCGGCGGCTTTTTGACCAAGGAAGATCTAGCTGCATTTGAACCAGAGTGGGTCAAACCGCTGAGTGTAAACTATCGTGGTTATGACGTGTGGGAGATTCCACCGAACGGGCAAGGTATGATCGCTCTGATGGCACTGAATATCCTCAAAGGCTTTGACTTCGATGCCAAAGATACGACAGAAACCTACCATAAACAGATTGAAGCGATGAAGCTGGCATTCACGGACGGTTTGAAATACATCACCGAGTCCGACAAGATGAGCGTGACAGCGGAAGAATTGCTCGCAGATGAATACGCGAACACTCGTCGTGCGCTGATCGGAGACGATGCGCTGACTCCAGAGCCAGGAAATCCACGTTCCAGTGGTACTGTGTATTTGGCAACAGCTGACGGTGAAGGCAACATGGTATCGTTCATTCAGAGCAATTACATGGGCTTTGGCTCGGGCGTAGTCGTTCCGGGTACAGGCATTTCCATGCAAAACCGCGGACACAACTTCTCGCTGGACCCAGCTCACGACAACCGTCTGGAGCCAGGAAAAAGAACGTTCCACACGATTATCCCAGGCTTCCTGACCAAAGACGGCAAAGCAGTAGGGCCGTTTGGCGTCATGGGTGGTTTCATGCAACCGCAAGGACACGTACAGGTCGTCATGAACACCATCGACTTCCACCTCAATCCACAAGCTTCTCTGGATGCCCCACGTTGGCAGTGGACGGAAGGCAAGGTCGTTGAGCTGGAGCGACATTTCCCCGAGCATTTGGCGATGGCTCTGGAGCGTAAAGGCCACCAGATCAAGTGGGCGCAGCTGGGCAACTACTTTGGCCGCGGTCAGATCATCTGGCGCGATGAAAACGGCGTGCTGAGCGGCGGTACCGACATGCGTACTGACAGCTGCATAGCGGCGTGGTAAGAACAGAGGCATAACGAAGAACCGTATGGGCAAGACTCCCGTACGGTTTTTTTGTATAGGACTACGTTGCCGTTTAGACAAAGTACTTTTGCAAAGAGAGCCCGTAGACGAATATTCCAAAAATCAATGCGACGATTCCTTGAATGCGTTGCCCATGTTTGAGGTGGAAGATGCCAATTGCTAAGAAAGAAAAGAAGAGACCAAGAAGGGCCCATAAGAGCGAATTCTCGCTACGAACTTTAGCTTCTCTATACAGCCAGATGCACATTAAAATACTAATGATTGGCAACATATCAACCATTCCTCCAATAAAAAGGTGAACTGTTCTTGTGTTTTCCCGAAAGTCGCGTCACATACACCGCAGTTAGTCATTTTTACAAACAACAGGCTCATTAGTTGTTTAGCGATTTCTGATTTTAGCTCGGATAGTTCCAAATGTTCTCGCATGTGCTGCCACCCCCGATAAAAGCAAGATAAATGGACCTCATTATGATAGAAAAAAGCCCTCCGTTGAGACAGAGGGCTTACGAATCGAACACTACTTCGCTCTCACGACACTTTCAAACTGCCCCTTATGAGCCCCGTTACAATACGGTTTGTTCGAGGACAAACCGCATCTACAGAGATGGACCTGCGCTTTTGTTTCCATGGGATTTCCTTCACCATCCAATACGGTGAACTCTCCCGTTACCAGCAAGGGACCATTATCCAAAACCTTGATATCCGACATTATCTCACCCCGTTCCCTATTTGTTATTTTCTCACATTTGGGGGTAATTTACACAGAACTTAGTAATAAACAGAATCAACTTTAGACTCATTTTTGTGTGAAAAATCAAAAAAAGGAGGAACGTCCTCTGTACATATGAAGAAAAGGGATCGATGGAGGATTTTTTCTTTGGAAATTACCTAAATATTTATGGAAACTCGCAACAATTTTTCCAAAATTATCGTCTGTGATGGTAATACCGCTCTTCAAAAGAAGGGAGGAGGACATTCGTTGCTATCTGCATTTGTGATCATTCCTATACTTCTCGTGATGGTAATCGCCGTGTATACCGATCTGCGCAGCCGCCTCATCTATGACTGGCTTACCCTGCCGGGAATCGCCTATTTTCTCGTTTTGCATGCGTTTGTTCACCCGGAAAAATGGACTATATTTGCTCTGGGCGCAGTCGTGCTAGGGGGTAGCTCGCTTTTGATGGCTATGATCAGCAACGGTCAGCTGGGCGGAGGAGATATCAAGCTGTTCACGTTGGTTGGAGCCGCAGTAGGTTGGCAAGCAGGACTGCTTGTTCTAGGACTTACTTACCTGATTGCAGGTGTCATTGTTCTTCCCATGTGGATTGCGTCAAAACTCACAGGTAAAAAGAATGTCGGACGAGAGATTCCTTTGGCCCCGTTCATTGCAGGGGGAACCAGTCTATTGTTGCTGATCGTCTTCTTCGTTTCGTCTTCACACGGATAGAAGACCTATAAATCAGGTGGGTACATTTACTTATTTTGGGAATCCATCGTATTTAACGACATTTTTCGACAAATTTTCCTATTCTCGCTCATGTAAACTTTCTAGGAGTTGACTCCTGCTATTTCCGATCGAGACGAAACAGACACTGACAAGGAGAGGGAATCATCGAATGTTGGAATCGAAAAGAAGAGCCATTATCTTTCTGGCGCTGTCCTTATTACTGGCGGCGGCTGCCGGCTTTTTGTTTATGAAAAAAGTCAAGGACCTGAATGCACAATTAGGGGAAATGGTGGAAATCTATGTAGCCAATACGGATATTGCATCCCGATCCATGATTCAGCCGGACCAGATTAAAACAAAACAAATCCCCAAAAAGTATGCAGATGATTCGTACATAACCGATATGCTGGCGCTGAAAAATCAGGTAACCGTCGTTCCTCTGTCGAAGGGAGATATCATCACAAAAAACATCATCAAGCCTGCAGCGACTGTAAGAGACCAGAACAATCGACTCGTTACTGTTTATGCATCGGGCAATATCGTCTTCGATCAGCAGGTAGAGGCACTCGATCGCGTGGATGTCATCGTTTCCCATGAGGTAAATGGGAAGCCGGCCACGGAGGTCTTCATGAAGGATGTCCCCGTCGCCATGGTCGCCAAGACGGAAGACCAATTCAAGGGCGTCGCACTCGAAATGCCGTTTGAACAAGTGCCTGCCTTTATTCATCAGCAGCACTACGCTCAAGTAATGAGGATTCTAAAGGCCAATGTGGGTAAAGGAGAGCTAGGCATACCCGAGCCGTTTAAGGAGCAGAAGCCGCAAGCACCTGCCACACAGGCACCAAAACCGACGAATCCGCCAGCCCCACCTCCAGCGGCAGGAAAAGGGACGCTACCGAAGCCAGCTGCTGCACAACCAACACCAGCCATCAAAACCGGAGGGTAAACCAAAACCATGAATACCGAAATGAAAATCCTCGTCGTCGCCGATTACGACTCGGTCAGGAGCCTGCTGCAAGAGGCCCTTGCCCACCATCATGGACACGTACAGTTCACTACATCACGCGAAGTAAAGAAAGAAATCGACCGGATCGCTCCTGATGTCGTCTTGATCGTCAAGCCTGAAGACGGTTCGGGAGTGGAGCTGGTGCAGTACATACAGGGAGAACTGCCCGAGGGAATCGTCATTTTTCTGACCGAAAAACAAGATTTCAACCTGCTCAGGGACATTATCCGTGCAGGCGCGATTGAATTCATCCTGATGCCCGACGAGCTGGCTTTGCTCACCGATCGATTGGACAAAATTGCAGAGCTTTCACAGCTTCAGCAACGAAAGAAGGGAACCGCTGCTCAAGGAAAGGCTTTTGTTCGCGGTCGCGGAAAAGTTTACTCCTTTTACAGTGGAAAAGGGGGCAGCGGACGTACACAGCTGGCCACAGGGTTTGCCCAGGCACTCAAGCTCGAATCCACAGCACGTGTGCTGCTCATCGATTTGAATCTGCAGTACGGTGGAGTGGAAACCTTTTTCTCATTGGACACAAGCCGCACCTTGGCTGACCTGGTACCGGTCATGAACGAGATGAACGAAAACCATATCCGCAATGTGTCCCAGCGCGAAACGCACTCCAAGCTGGAAGTGCTCACAAGCCCGCGCGATGCCGAAACGGCAGAAAACATGTCGGAAGAGTTCGTGTCCAGACTGATCCGATCCAGCCGACGCAGCTACGACTTCGTGGTTATCGATCTGCCAACACACATGAATGAGCTTACCTACACGGCCTTGGAAGAGTCGGACTTCATTTACTATGTAATGAATCCAGATACACCTTCTGTGCAGAACTACCGACTGGTAGAGGAGCTGTTCAGACGGCTGCGCATCGATACAGAGGGACGTCTGGAGGTTGTGGTCAACCAGGTCGGAAGGGATAACGAGTTGACCGTTTCCGATTTGAAGGGACTGATCCAAAACCCTATCGCCGCACAAATCAGCCGTGATCATCGCGGAGTCCAAGCGGCTGTTAACCAAGGTCTCCCGCTGCAGCGTGAAGCCAATGAAAAGAAGCTGACTCCTGTTGCGAAAGAAATTCGAAAATGGGTGCTTGCCAAGCTGTCATAGGAGGGGAAATACATGGCGTTATTCCGGCGCAAGGACGAAAAAACAGTACATCAGGAAGATGCCCCTCGCCCGGTTGCGGCGGCTCCTGCCTATCACAATCCGTACATCGACGAATTGGCCGATCATTATAAATCAAGACTGTTGCGCGAGACGAATTTGGAGCGTTTGACCAGTCTGGCTCAAGGGGAGATGAGGATCGCCATCGAGCGTATGGTCTCCCAGTACATGTCGGAAGAAAAGGTCGTCATCCCACGAAACGAAAAGGAACTGCTCCTGACCAGGCTCATCAACGAGTCGGTTGGCTTGGGTCCATTAGAACCGCTGCTTGGCGACCCGGACATCACGGAGATTTCGATCAACGGGCACAAGGAAGTGTACATCGAAAAAAACGGCCGGCTGGAATTGACGGATCTGAAGTTTCGGGACGAAGAACACTTGCGCCATATCGTAGACCGGATCGTTGCCCCGCTCGGCCGCAGGATCGACGAAAGCTCTCCGATGGTGGATGCGCGCTTAAAGGATGGAAGCCGCGTCAATGCCGTCATTCCTCCGATTAGCTTGAACGGTACATTGGTCTCCATTCGGAAATTTCGCAAAGAGCCGTATCACATGGATGATCTGATGCAATTTGGTTCTTTCGATGGTGCGATGTCCCGTTTTTTACAGGCGATTGTGGAAGCGAAAATGAACGTGCTGATCTCGGGTGGTACAGGGAGTGGAAAAACAACACTGCTCAATGCCGTATCCCGGTCCATCCCCCCGTTTGAACGGGTCATTACCATTGAGGATTCGGCAGAGCTGAAGCTGGATCGCCCCAATTGCATCGGACTGGAAGCACGTCCCCCGAACATGGAGGGAAGAGGAGAAATCACCATCCGGCATTTGGTGAAAAACTCGCTGCGGATGCGGCCGGACCGGATCATCGTCGGGGAGGTCCGCGGAGCAGAGGCATTCGACATGCTGCAAGCGATGAATACCGGACACGAAGGCTCGCTCACCACTGTTCACGCCAATACGCCGCAGGATGCTTTCACCCGGCTGGAGGGGATGGTCGTGATGGCGGGGATGGATTTGCCCTCGGCGATCATCCGCGAGTACATCGTCAGCGCGCTTGATTTTATCGTACAGGTAACGCGGCTAACCGATGGCACACGCAAGATGGTTTCTATTTCAGAAGTGATCACGAAGCCCAATAAAGAGGTGGAAGTCAATGAAATCTTCCGTTTTCAGCGCATTGGCATGGGAAAAAAAGGGGAAGTGCTGGGATACTTTACACCGACCGGGATTGTCCCGCAATGTCTAGAACGGTTGAGGATGTTCGGGATTGATATCGACGAGTCTTTGTTTACTACAGGCGAGGTGAAAAGGCGTGAGCATCTCCATCCTATTTAGTCTCTCTGTTCTTTTGGGCATTTGGGGCATGTACGAGTTCTTGGGTTATAGGGCGAAAAAGAACGAGTGGAAGAAGCGGGCGGAGGAATGGTACGACATCAAGTCTAAGCGGAGAAGCTTCATCATCGTATGGGGTGACCGCTTTGACCGCACTCCGCATGCTCGTGAAGTACAGCAAAAGCTGGTTCGAGCCAATATTTCGCTGGCTCCATCCGAGTACTACGGCATCATGCTGATCGGAGCGCTTGGCACAGCCTTTTTTCTGAACAGCGTCGTAGGCCTGCATGCTCCTTACAATCTAATAGGTGGCTTGGCTGGCATGTACGCCGTTCAAAACCTGCTTTTCATTGTACGACGAAACAAATACCAGGAGAGGCTGAATGACCAGCTATCCGATGTTTGCCGTCTCTTGGCTAATTCATTACGGGCGGGCCTTACTTTGACACAGGGGATTGAGCTGGTGGCAAAAGAAATTCCCCAGCCAGCTGGCGATGAATTCAGCCGCATGGCGCGCGAGCTGCAACTGGGTGTCAACTTTGACAGGGCGTTGGCAGACATGGAAAAGCGCATCCCCACGAGGGACTTCCGGATTTTTACCGCCACTCTGTTCACTCAGCGGCGCGCAGGCGGGAATTTGAGCGAGGTGCTTCAGGAGATGGCGGAGACACTGGAGGACCGCCGGATCGTTAATCAGGAAATTAAGACCATGACGGCGGAACAGCGTTATGTCTCCATTCTCGTTCCGATCATGCCCATTGCGCTGGTACTCATGATGAACACAATGAACGAAGGCTTTATCGACCCGTTGTTCTCCGGGTTCGGACTCGTGCTGCTTGGTCTGTTTATCGTGGGGACGATACTGTCATACGTACTGGTCAAAAAAGTGACCAACATAAAGGTGTGAGAAGATGGATGCCCTGATTATTACCTGCCTGTTCCTGTTTTTACTGGTCTTCGCGATTTTTCTGAAGGAAACGTACAGGTATTCCGTTGAGAAGGAAAAACTGATCGCCCATGTTCATGAGGTCGCCGGAAGCAAGGCATACCATGTGCGCAAGAGAGAGACGACATCCCAAAAATGGACCAAGCGCATTCTTGCATACAGCGAAGACTACTCCGCTCTCGGTTCGCGCATCAACTTTTTCAGTGAATCTCATGAAGTGGAAGAGTGGCTTTTGAAGGCAGGGCGGCCGCTGGATCTGACAGTCGCACGCTTCCAGGGGGCAAAGATTTTCCTGGCATTGGTCGGGATTATAGCAGGGACGGTCTTTTTTGTACTCGGCTTTCCCTTTGCCCATTTCGGATTGATCATCTGGCCCATGCTAGGTTATTTCTTGCCGATTGTTCTCCTGAAGAACAAAGCGAGGGAAAGGCAACACCAGCTCCGCTACGATTTGCCGGAATTTCTCGACACGGTGAGCGTCACCCTGCAAGCAGGGGTCAGTCTTGATCAGTCCCTGCGCGAAGTCATCCAGTTTTTTGAAGGTCCGCTGCGGGAGGAGTTTTCCCGCTTCAACCAAGAGCTCGATCTGGGAGTTCCCCGTGAAAAGGCGTATGAACAGCTGCTTCGGCGCAATGACAACCCGGAGTTCCAGATGCTGATCAAAGCGTTGATCCAAGGGATGCGGCTCGGCGTCCCCATTGCCGTTACATTCAAGATCCAATCCGAAAACATGCGGCGGATCCGCAAAGAGCTGATCAAGGAAAAAGCGGCGAAAGCTTCGCCGAAAGTGACCCTGATTACCACATTTGTCGTGGCTCCGACTGCCATCATGCTGATTGGCGGACTGATGGTACTCAATATCATGGAAAATACGAACATGTTCTCCAGTCTGTTTTCCAAATAAACAAAACGGTCATGACCGTTTTGTTTGACCGCAAGCGGTCACATCCACGTTTAATCCCCCCGGTAAAGGAGGTGATGCCCCTCAGGAAGGAATGAAGTAATGACGTAGGCAGGTCCGTTAAAAAAATTAGAAACCATGAGGGGAGCAAACAATTATGATCACAAACTCTGTACAAAAATGGTATGCAAAACTGAGCGTTTCCTTACAAAACCAGAGAGGAGCCCAGGCTATTGAGTGGATTGCGCTTGCGGGGGTCATTCTCGCCTTGTTCGGGGCTATGCAAATATTCCTCAAAGACGACGAAGCAGTAGGTGGCGCTGTTTCCTCTACCTTGTCCAAGCTCATTAAAAGCATTGCGGGAGAATAATCAACCTTTTCTTGTCCTGCCCAGGGAGGCTGGCAATCGCGTATCATATTGCCAGCACTCCTTCATACATAACTCGTTTGACCGTAAAAGCGGGGAGGAATGAAGTCGTGAAATCCATCAAACCCATCCTATCCGTCATCCTCCTGATCAGTTTGCTGACTTTGCATGCTTGTTCTTCCGATGATGGCAAGCCTGCTGTTGTCAACCAGGCGCCTCCCACACAGCCGGCAAATACGGAGCCCGTCCCGTCAGGAGAGACAACCAAGGAGCAAGAACCTGTATCGGATCTGCAAAGTCGGGAGGAACAGCTGCAAGCCTTGCAGGCGATGATCCCTGAATCGCTTGCCAAATTGCCGGAAACAGCCGAAGATTTTTATTCCATGCCGCCTGGCCGGTTTTCCGGAATGATGTATGGCGAGCAGAATGAAGAGATCGAAAAAGTGCTGCATGAGCTGCCGAATCTCGAAAACCCTGATCCAGATACGATCGATCTGTATTATCGGGCGCTGCTGGGACTTTTCGGCGAGGATTATCCGGACCCGCAAGAAATTATCGATCAAATCAAACTGTCTTCGTTCGGGAATCCGGACATCGACGATCCCCGCTTTCAGTTCAAGAAACAGTACAATGTGATGATTGTGTTGGACGCCAGCGGCAGTATGGCAGCCAAAGCCCAAGGAAAGACCAGGATGGAAGCTGCAAAAGAAGCGATTGCTGCATTTGCCGCGACCCTGCCGGCAGATGCCCGTGTTGGTCTTCGGGTATACGGACATAAAGGCAGCGGCGCTGAAGGAGACAAGGCTTTATCCTGCAGCAGCAGCGAAGTGATGTATCCGCTTGCGGCCTTTGATAAAGGAAAATTGCAATCTTCGTTGAGTCAATTCAAACCGGCTGGATGGACTCCGATTGGCCTTGCCTTGCAACAAGCGCAAGAAGATCTGCGACCATTCAAAGGGGAGCAAAACACCAACATCATCTATCTGGTCAGCGATGGCATAGAAACGTGCGGCGGCAATCCCGTCGAGACAGCGAAACAGCTGGCTGTCTCTGAGATTACCCCAATCGTCAATGTGGTCGGATTCGGAACGGATGGCGCAGGCCAACAGCAGCTCAAGCAGGTAGCACAGGCGGCCGGTGGACGCTTCGTGTTGATCCAGGATCAGAAAGAACTGCAAAAGGAGTTTGAACAGGCAAGCAAAATCGCCCGCAAGTGGGAGCAGTGGAAGGCAGGGACCTCCTATGAGGCTCTTTCCGATACGATCGCACGGGAAGTGGCGATCAGCGAGTTTGGTTCCAAGTGGCAAAGCATCGCTTCCAGAGAGAAGTTCTTATAAGGAAGCTATCGATGCCATTAACAAACAGTTTAGCGAGAATGTGAAAGGAAATTAGGTTTTCGGACAGGGAGGATAGGATTTGTGAGGAGAAGAGTTATGAGATCCCTACTCGCAGGAATCTTCGCCTTTTTCATTCTGGTGATCAATCTCTTTCCCGGCGCTGTGCTTGCGGCGTCTATACAGGTACCCCAGCTGCAGGCTCCTAACTATCAGATACCGGATATACAGACACCGCAGTGGGAAAGCAGGCTCCTGATGCATCGGTACCCGTCTTAGACGCGCCAAATGGCGAGGTGCCTCAGCTGCAAAGCCCAGGGGGGACACCTCCGCAATTGCAGACACCAAATAGCACTGCGCCAGGTCCGCAAACGACAAGCGGAAGTGCCCCGAACATTGACCCGAATCCCCTCGCGCCCCCTCCATCGGTGCCTTTCGGCGAAACGCAGGGTTACGACGTGTTGAAGCTGTCGTTCAAGGATGTGGTGGGAGGAACGCTGGGCTACTCTGCAAGCTTGATTGAGCAGGGGGAGGTCGATCTTCGCGGCGGGGCCGGGGGTTATGGGCTTTTCTTGCTGCAACTCGGTGTAAAAGGAATTGATATTGGAGTAAAAGATACGGCTTGGGGAAACCTCACCGGCTTGACTCTGGATGGCTTGGACGCGAAGGGGGCTTATGATGCCTACCAGTTTGTCTTAAAGCAAAATCCGAACGCGCTGGCAGGTAACGTGAACGCCCAACGATCGTTTTCCAATGCAGCCAATGCAGCCAATGCAGCCAATGCAGCCAATGCGGTCAGGGTGCCCGGAATTGTCACGGGATTGAATGTAGGAATTGCCGCCATCAGTCTTCCATTTGACGCATTTGACACATTCACGAAATTCGATCAGGCGTTTGATTCCAGTTTGAGCGAGGATAAGCAGAATGAAAAGTTTGTGGATGGTGTAGGAAGCTTGGGCAGTACAATGATGGATGCGGGCGTCATCGCCTCTGTCATACCTGGAGGACAGGCGGTAGCCGGTGTTCTCGTAGTTTCCGGTGCCGTTCTTTGGGGATTGAGCCGACTGGTGAAGTGGAGCGACAAACTTTCGGGAGGAGCCGTCAGTCGAGGCATTCGCGAAGGGGTAAGCAAAGTAGTCGGATGGGTGAAGTCCATCTTTGCATAAGGGAGGTTTTTGATCGATGAAGGTAACCGAGACCGCACAAGTGCGTGCACAGATCAAAGCATACAAGCGATTGCTGGAAAAACCCGAATTGTTCCAGCACGCCGTCCAGATGAATGATCAATTTTACTACAATGTGCAGTACTGGCGATGGGGCAAGGACGAAGCGGTCGGATACCTCATCGTAAGACCGGACGGGGCTGTCGTACCGCGCGAGGAAGCTCGGCCAGTCGTGCGTCTGTTCATGTCACATAATAATGCCGTCATCAATTTTACCAAGGACTTCGCGGGCGATAAGGAAAAGCCGGTCTGGATGTATGAGCAGAAGCGGGACTGTCTGCGTGCCCTGCTTCCGTATTGTGAAGCTGGCATGGATGCGCAGACCCGCCGGGATGCGCTCGAGGTGATGGACGTTTGCAACGACGTGGTGCTGAGTCGTGATCGGCTGCGGGACGTCTATGAAAAAGGGATGCGTCATCACAATCAGATGCTTGCGCGCGGTTACGTGATCCCTGAGGATGAAACGGCGCTTCGCGATGTGCTGTATGAGTCGGATTTCATTTTGTATGAGCGGTTGCGCAAGCAGGTGGAGATCAGAGGAGCGGTGGATAGGCTGGATGCTTATTTTGCTAGCACAGACTTTCCGCTTGATCAAGACATGCAGAAAACACGAAAGAAATTGAGCGAGTTGCTTCGCAACTACAAGGACGAACGGTTGCGAAAGACCAATGATGAATCTGTGCGAAGCTTTGAGACTACGGCCGTGTCCTTCCAAACAGCAGACCAATTAGCTGAATCCTACCGGGAGCAGAATGAGGCATTGTTTCAGCGTTTGGTCATTTCCATCCTGCGAAATCCTTAAGGAAGGCGAAATACGGGGGAGGGGAAAGCCGTGAATCCGATCAAGGAGAGTATTCATTTTTATGCACGCCATATTGAGTCGCTGCTGCTGCTGTCTGCTGTGATCGTGTTGCCCTTTATGATTGTGCACAACATGACGATCAACTACGTGAATTTTTTGACGGCACTCACCGGAGCGAAAGCTGTATCCAGTTTTTTCAATCTGTTTCTGCTGCTGCTTTTTTTGACGGTTGCGCAGATTCCGTTCGCCCAGTTTGTTTTAAGTGAGGGGGAAGGAGAGGAACGGCCATTGGGCAGGGCATTTCGCGCTTTTGCCGAGCATGGCTTCTCTGTTTTTCTCTTTGGCATTGTGTATGTGTGTGCGGTAAGTGTGGGAATGGTCCTGTTTGTGGTGCCAGGATTGATCGTGATGATCTTGTTTTACCTCACTCCCTATCTAGTCGTCATGAAAAGAAATACGCCCTGGCAATGTATCCGCACCGCGCTCGATATGGGAAAAAGGAATTTTGTCCCGATTCTTGGGCTGATCATTTTGACGAGTGCGATTGAATGGGGCATAAGTATCATCGGACTTTTTTCCGTCACTTTTATAACGACAAGCTTCGGCGCCGTGTTTTTCACCCAGCTGTTGCTCTATGTCATTCTATTCCCGTTTATCGCCGTCCTGTTCACCATGTATGCGCAAAAATGGAGCACAGAGACGGTACGGACCACGGAGGATGTGGCACTGGAAGGATAAACGTTTTTCGTCTTTGGAGGTGACGGTAGCTATGCAAAGAACAGGCAGATTCATGAAAAATGAAAAAGGCTCCGCAACTGTGGAGTTTATTGGCATCCTGCCGTTCGTCCTATTGATCCTGCTGATTTTGTGGCAGTTCCTGACAGGCGTGTATGGAGTGATCATCGCCCAGGCGGCAGCCAATGAGGCAGCTAAGGTGTATGCCATCACCGGAAATTCCGGCGAAGCGATGGATGCCGCCCGGGATATCGTAGGCAGTGCTGGCGGAGGCATTGCCTTTCATAGCGGAAATTCCGGCATTTCCGGTGACGGCAGTTACTTTACGGCTAAAGTCGGTGTGAATATGGAATTGTTTTTTCTCCCTGATTTCATGAAAGACAACATGAAAGAGGAAGACAGGGTCATTTCTTTCAGCAGGGAGCTCCAAGGACGGGTGATCCATTAGATGCAGCTGGTTATCAGGCACTTACGCAACGAGCGCGGCAACATGACGATCTTTGTGATGACCATTTTTTTCTTCATGCTTCTCATCATTTTCACGCTTCTGTTTAACTTTTCCACGGTTTTCGTCGACAAGGAGGTGGCCGCGAACAGTGCGCAGCAGGTCAGTCTGACGGCTACCCAAATCATTTATAAGGAAATGGAAGAAGCGATTCATAAGTACGATCTATCTATCAAAAGTCTCGTGGACCCGGTATTTATCTGGGAGCTGGTAGAAACGGCGGAGAGCTCAATTCGGGCGGCGAATCCGGATTGGTCCCATAGCGAAGTGCGTTACCAGGCAATCGATAATGTCTTGCTCTACACCATGCCGATCTATCCCGATCTGAAAATGCGAGTCTTATTCGGTTTGGAGCAAGCCTTCCATGAGATTCCGGGCGTGGCCACAGATATTCTGGACAGGAACCAGGCAACGCAGGCTGGATCGTACGTGAAGCTGTTCAATAGTGACCGGCGCATCGAAGTGAGGACGTCGGTTCGATATGAGAGCAAAACCTTTGGCCTTGATTTCATGCCGGAGCATGTGGAGCAGGTGTATCAGACGGGTGAGAGCAGGCGGATCGGTTTTGTAGCGGATTTAGGTTGGCCCGACCGTTCTATTTCCCTGTAACAGATCAAAACCGGTACAACGGCATCATGGAGGGGAGGATTCCTATGGCATGGAAACACAGAGGGAAACGCATGGCGTGCAGCATGGTCCTTGCCCTGTCGCTTGGCGGCTGTTCGCTTGGGGCTGCGGTCACAGGCTCGTCGCCAGAGCTTCCTCGCATGCCGCAAACCGCGCAGGAATTAATCGCTGCACAGCCCGGACCGTTATCAGGTGCGGCCTTTTATCATGCGCAGTATCCCCATCGCGAAGAAATTGCGAAAATATTGGACCGCTTGCCGCCGCTAATGGATGGCATGGACACATCCTTGTCAGAGTTGTACTGGACGGAATTGCTGGGGTTGTTCGCAGAAGACTACCTGAGTCCCCAAATGGTCGTGGACCGCTGGCGGATGGCTTCTTTCGGCAGTCCGGATGTGGGAGACGCGAGATTTCAATTTCGGGAAAATTTTAACGTCGAAATTGTCTTGGACGCGAGCGGAAGCATGGCGGAAAAGATCGGGGACAAAACTAAAATGGAGCTGGCCAAGGAAGCGATCAAGGAATTTGCGGAAGCTCTTCCCGAGGAGGCAAAAGTTTCTTTGCGCGTCTATGGTCATAAAGGAAGCGGGGCTGATGCCCACAAGCAGCTTTCCTGCAGCAGCAGTGATTTGGTATACCAACTACAGTCGTATGATGCCGAAAAGCTGGATGACGCTCTCGATCTGTTTGAACCGACCGGCTGGACCTCGATTGCTCATTCGCTTCGTCTCGCTCAGGGTGATTTGGCCCTCTATGAAGCGGACAAGAACACCAACGTGATTTATCTCGTCAGTGACGGCATCGAGACATGCGGCGGCGATCCGGCAGCCGTAGCCAAAGAGCTGTCTCAGTCCAAAATCATGCCGCTGCTCAATGTGATTGGTTTTGACGTCAATGCCGAGGGGCAAAAGCAACTGAAGGAGATTGCGAAAGCATCGGAAGGATTATACGCGAATGTGACCAACCAAGAGCAATTTAAACGGGAGCTGGAGAGGGCCAAAGAGATTGCACAGAAGTGGGAGCAGTGGAAGAAAGACGCGTTGACCGAGATGGATGCCGTTCTTATCGACAGAAGAAAGTGGATCGATGCCTACGACCGTGACTGGTACGAGAAAAATTGGCGGGAGAGTCTGAACATCGGGGCGTCTATCGATTATTTGGTCAGCATAGGGAAAATCGGGAATGAAGCACGGACGTATCTTACGCAAAAAAGAGAAGATCGGGAAGAGTTGGCGACCCGAGCGAAGGAGGAGCTCAAGGATTATTTAGTCAATCTCACCAACAAAACGTACCAGGAAATGAGAGTAGAGATCGACCAGAAGTATAGCGGCAATTAGCGTTTTCCGAGATGGGGACAGATAGGAATTTATATTTTCCTATCCAGTATACTAAGGCTTCGCCTAAATCCTGGCCAAACGAAACCTATCAGGAAATAAAAGCGGAGATCGAACAAAAATACAGCGGGAATTGATGCCCCGCTGTATTCATTGTTTTAGATATAAGTGAAGGTCACTACTTGCTGCAATTGCGTATCGACTCCGATCGCGATCGCTTGGAGTCCGTCCGTATAATAAAAATAGCGTTTGAGATCATCAGGATTGGCGTAGGATGCTTTGACCAGTTGAAAGGTTGTCGGGGTGAGCAGCTTCTGGGCGCGGATAAACTCCGCTGCGGCTTTTTCCAGATCGGCTTCTGTCAACGCTTTTGCCGTCTGTTCTCCATTTTGCCCGGCAATATCGATGGACACCGAGAGCGCTTGCCTGGACTTCGGGTCAATAATGGCGTGGAAGGCAGAGACTTCACCCACTTGAGGCTCACGGTTCATGACGACGTGGACAGGAATTCCTCTGAAAATCGGCTCTCCTGTCGTCGCTTCCACGAGCTTTGCTGGATCATCCAGTGTGATGACCCGATCGGTTGTGTTCACTTCGACGTGATAGTATTGTCTCACAGCGGCGGAAGCAATTTGAGCTGCTTCTTCTTTTGTCAGTCCTTGTACCTGCTCAGGAGAAGCGGTAATGGGATTGCAGCCGCCGAGCACAGCAACAAACAGGAGCAAGAGCCCCTGAATCCACGCATATTTCTTCATTGGTACCCTCCGTATGTTCCTTGAAGTCATGTTCTATAGTAGCAAGGATTGCGCCAACTCGAAATCGATTTTCCTTTCCAGTACCTTACGAAGTTGTAAGCCAGAAAGAAAGGAATTCCCAGCTAAAAAGACGAAAGATTCGGAGTACATCCATTTTCAAAAGGGGGAACGGGCATGAATGCAAAAGAATTGAACCAAGCCATTCAAACCTATGTGAGAACGGAGACATTTCCAGTTGGAGTCAAAATTGTGAAGGATGAGGTAGACTTGCCAGCAAAGGTAAAGCTTCCTTCGCGCGATCTAGGCTACCAAATCACCATTTGCCAAGCCGTTGGTTTTTCTCGCCGCTACGGCTGGAGCATTGCTATGAATGGTGCGGACCTTTCCTGTCCCATCGCCCAAGTGGCATTTGGGTACGAAGAGCAGCTGCCTTTTTATTCGGAAGGAAATCTTGCCTGTGGCATGTACACCGATTCACTGGAAACAGGGGCAAAAAGCGAGCAAGACGTTCCCAAGCTATCTGCTGAAGAGAGCGGGTATTACGTGTCGTTTCCTTTGGAGCGAGCGGAGGTAGACCCGGATGTCGTCGTTATTTACGGAAATTCAGCGCAAGTCATGAGGCTGGTCGCAGGAATGCTGTACAAACGGGGCGGTTCGATCCCATCCACCTTCTCCAGTCGGGCAGACTGTGCCGACATCGCGATCAAGCCTTTGCAAACTGGTGAACCGCAAGTCATCGTTCCCTGTTATGGCGACAGGCTGTTCGCACAAACGCAAGACCACGAGATGGCCTTTAGCTTCCATTTCCGCGATGCGGCAGAGCTCGTAGAAGGACTGGCCGGCACACAAAAAGGCGGCGTACGCTATCCGATTCCGTCCTTCCTGCGCTATCAGGCAGAGTTTCCTCCTACCTATCAAAAGCTGGCGGGTATGTTTGGGGAAGCGAAGGACAAGGATGAATTGTCCTCGTAGGGGGAAATAGATTGTGCGCATTTCGTCTGTGGAGAGTGGTTGGGGCATCGTCCTGATGGTTTGTTTGGTGGTGCTCGTTTTTGGGGGATTTGATTACTTGTACGGGTCGCGGGATCGTGTGGTTCCTTTCTAGACTGATGCCTCTTTGGAACAAGTGAACCTTCATGATCAATGGCAAAATTTCCGGAAAAAGGTGGGCATATCGGAAAAGGCGTTGCTGGAAGAATTCCATCTCATCCACGACAAAAGGCAAAACATCGTTTCTATCCGCATGCGCATCATCGACCAGGTGGACGGTCAGTATGATAGCTATTCGTATAAGAGATGCTATAGCTGTCCGGTAGAAGAGCAAAAAGAGCAGGACGTTTTGACGAAACGAGAGAGAGTTCGCAAAACACCTGTTCCGCGGCTTGTCGAGGCGGATAATTTCTTTCGTGTGCTGGACGTAGGCATGAAGGATCAAGTGATCGCGAGGAAAGAGTTTCAGTACTATTTGATCGTATGCAATGGCGAATATGCGTCGATAGGACTGCCCGAAACCTATTATCGTGTAGAAGAGTCCGGACTTGATCGAATGACCTTTCATGACAAACCCGAAACAGATGGATTTTCTATTCAGATCATCGGAAGTGAAAAGCCTGGCCCCTTTCCGAGCGGAGAGAAGAGTGTACAGCTGATATTTTTATGATAGTGAGAAGAAGCCTCCAGCGAGTAACTGGGGGCTTCTTTTGGTTGTGGGCAGGACAGAAAGATTACTGATAGGTTCCCTTTTTTAGAAACCAGAGACTGTCCTGAATAGGTTTAAATAAGCACGATAATCAAAATAAAGTCGCAAGAGAAGACTGTTTCCAGGCGCAGCGGACATGCAACACCCCCAGTAGGACGCAGCCCGGAGCGTAGAATGGAAACAGGCTTCTCCCCCCAATAGCAACATTCTGACAGACAAAAAGCCCCCAGGCTATTAGCCAAGGGGCTTTGCTTATTCATTCATTTTATGAGAGAAATCGTTACACCAGATTCTCCGGATTCAATCCTTCCAGCTCTGGCAAAACAAAACGACCGTCTTTACGGATCAGCACATCGTCGAACCAGATTTCCCCGCCGCCGTATTCAGGACGCTGGATTTGCACCAGATCCCAGTGGACGGAAGAGCGATTGCCGTTGTCTGCCACGGTGTAGGCATTACCCGGCGTAAAGTGGAAGCTGCCAGCGATCTTTTCATCGAACAGGATGTCGAGCATCGGATGCAGGATGTGCGGGTTGAAGCCGATCGCAAATTCCCCGATGTAGCGAGCGCCTTCGTCTGTATCGAGAATGTCATTCAGTGCTTTGGTGTTGGAGCTGGTGGCTTCTACAATTTTTCCTTCTTTAAAAGTGAACTGAACATCGGTGAAGGAAATGCCGTTGTAGTTGGTCGCAGCGTTGTAGAAGATAGTCCCTTCGACGGAATCACGAACAGGTGCCGTGTACACTTCGCCGTCTGGAATGTTGCGTTTGCCATCGCATTTGATCGCGTTGATTCCTTTAATGGAGAAGCGCAGGTCGGTTTTCGGGCCAACGATGCGTACACGATCGGTGCGTTCCATCAGTTCCTTCAGCGGCGTCATTGCATTGGACATTTTTGCATAGTCCAGATTGCAGACGGAGAAGTAGAAGTCCTCGAAGCCCTCTAGGCTCATACTGGACAGCTGTGCCATCGATTTGTTCGGATAGCGCAGAACGACCCAGCGCTTGTTTGGCACACGCTCGTTTGTATGTACGGGCTGGTACAAAACACGAGAGTAGATGCCCATTTTGTCTTCTGGGACGTCAGCGTATTCATTGATGTTGTCATAAGCACGCACGGCGATGTACGCATCCATGTCTTTCATTCGGTCGTATTCGAACTTGGCCATCAATGCCATATGCTCTTCGCTAGTTCCTTGGTACAGGGCGCGGTTTACTTCTTGGTCTTTCAAGGTGACGAGAGGCAGGGCGCCTACGGCAAAGGATTCGCGTACGAGTGCACGAACCAATTCAGGTTGCAGGCCTGTGTTTTCGATCAGGACCTTTTCTCCCTTTTGCAGATTGAGCGAGTAGCGGACAAGACGGCTTGCTAATTCATTAATCCGTGGATCAGCCATGTTTCGCAACCTCCATAGTAAAAATTTTTTTATTAGATATATTATTGCACAATTTTAAGGGAGCTTGCCAGTGTATATGCAAAGCCTTATAAGCAGGCTTCGTAGATTTTTACGATGTCTTCCGCATTCAGTTTACGAGAGCTGGACAAATGTCCGACACCGCGTCCGCCAATAGTCACAGCCTCTGCTGCCATGCCTGCCAGTGCATCACGCGTAACTCCAAAATCAGAGAGACGCTCCGTAATCCCCATGCGTTCATACCAGCTTTTCACCGCTTCGATCGTAGCCTCAGCCGCTGCCCATTCGTCTTCTTCCGTGACCCCAAAGCAATGCCGTCCCATGCGAGCCAGACGCTCGGGGCGATCTTCTTGAATCACCTGTTTAAAATAAGGAAGAGACAAAATCGCAAGTCCGCGACCGTGCGCCATGTCGTAGATACCGCTCAAAGGATGCTCTACTCCGTGCAAAGGCATTCCTGCTCCTCGTCCGGCATTGGCAAATGGGCTAATACCCAATGTGCTGACCCACAGCAGGGTGGAGCGGGCTTCTGCGTGATCGGGTTGTTCGATGGCTGTAAGGGAGTGCTCCACGACGAGACGGATGAGGGTCTCGGACACACCATCCTGCACATGCGTACCGCTTGTACTGATCAGATAGCTTTCAAATAAATGCGAGAAAATGTCCGCACTCGCCTCCGCTGTGACGCGAGCAGGAACGGTATACGTGATGGACGGATCGAGTATCGCAATCTTGGGGTAGAGAGCTGGTCCGTTGATGGATGACTTTTCGTGAGTGTCCCAATGGGTCAGTACACTGATGTTATTGGCTTCAGAACCAGTTGCAGCAACTGTCGGGACGGTCATTAACGGCAAAGCCTCCTGTACAGGGACAAGCACTTTTCCCGTACCGCTTGGATTGCCGCGCATATAATCATAGATCGGACGGCCTGACTGGGCAGCAGCCGCAATCGCCTTGGAAGCGTCCATCACTGACCCGCCACCAACCGCCAGCACGAAGTCGCACGCATGTTGACGAGCGAGAGCGGCTCCCGCGTCGACGGTAGCCGTACGTGGATTGGGTTCAATTTTGTCAAAAAGAATGCTATCTACATCCGCTTCCTGCAAGAGCTCCTGCACCCGGTCTAGTAATCCTGTACGCTTTGCAGCATTGCCTCCCGTGACGAGCAACGCCTTTTTTCCCAATGTCTTAGCAGCATGGCCTAAACGCTTCAGTTCACCAATGCCAAAGTATATGTGGGTAGGAAAAGATACCTCAAAGGGAAACATCTGAATACCTTCCTTCTTTCCGTATAGGTTGCACCAAAATCAGTTTATCACATGAATGAAAAAGGAGCCCATTTTTAGGGGCTCCCATCATGGCGACAAAGCGTTCCAGTTCCATTGGACGGGCAACCCCGTAGGAATATCGATCGTCCCACTGGTTACGTTATCAATGAGATGGATAGCGCCGTAATTTTGGATGGATAGCTGGACATTCGTTCTATTATAAAGAGCATATATAAAGTTGGTGTGGAACGTTTGTAAAACGAATATTAACATAAGGTGCAAACTTGGATTGCTAGTAATTTCCGAACAATTGTCGAACGTCATTCGCTCATTTTTCGTTGATAAATGCGTATGATTGTGTTTTAATGTAGTTGAATCGTTCGTGAATTAATAGAAACTCAACCTTTTTAGCTGGGAAGGTGGCTCCTACAGTGGAAAAACAGGAACAACTCTACGAAGGCAAGGCGAAACGTATTTATCGGACATCGACGCCTGATCAGTACTGGGTGGAGTATAAAGACGACGCAACAGCATTTAACGGAGAAAAAAGAGCGCAGATCACGGGCAAAGGTGAATTGAACAACCGGATTACGGCTATCTTTTTCACCATGCTAAAAGAGCGTGGGATTGACAACCATTTCATTCGCCTGTTGTCAGCCACTGAGCAGGTCGTTCGCAAAGTGGAAATTATCCCGCTGGAAGTAGTCGTCCGCAATATCGCAGCAGGTTCACTGGCAAAACGGCTAGGTATGGAGGAAGGAACAGTACTTCCACAGCCTGTCGTCGAGTTCTACTACAAAGACGATGCTTTGGGAGATCCGCTGGTAAATGCCTCCCACATCAAAGTGTTGGGGATCGCGAGCGAAAGTGATCAGGCGACCCTTGAGCGCATGGGCTTGGCAGTCAATGAAGTACTGCGTCCATACTTGCGGGAGCGCAACATCACATTAGTCGATTTTAAATTGGAATTTGGCAAAACTGCGGACGGAGAAATTCTCCTCGCCGATGAAATATCGCCGGACACGTGCCGGTTCTGGGACTCCGAAACAAACGAAAAGCTGGATAAAGACCGCTTCCGCCGTGATTTGGGCAACGTAGAAGAAGCGTATCAAGAAATGCTGAAAAGATTGGGAGGAGATGTACATGTTTAAAGCAGTCGTTTACGTAACATTGCGCGAGAGCGTTTTGGACCCGCAAGGTCATGCTGTGAAAGGTGCCCTGCATTCCCTCGGATTTGATGAAGTGAACAACGTGCGCATCGGTAAATACATGGAGCTCGAGCTGGGTACGAACGATCGCGCCCAAGCAGAAGAGCGCGTGCGTGAAATGTCTGAAAAGCTTCTGGCCAATACGGTGGTTGAAGACTATCGCTTTGAGATCGTGGAGGGCTAACGTCATGCGAGGCGAGTAGCGGTTATCGTCTTTCCCGGCTCCAATGCCGACATCGATTTGTACAACGCGGTTGAAGACGTCATGGGAGTGCCGGTAGATTACGTATGGCATTCCGATACAGATCTTTCTCAATATGACGCCATTCTGTTGCCAGGTGGCTTCTCCTACGGTGATTACCTGCGCTGCGGCGCTGTCGCTCGTTTTTCACCGGTCATGGAGCAAGTGGTGAAAGCAGCAGAGGAAGGCAAGCTGGTGATGGGGATTTGCAACGGATTCCAGATCCTGACCGAAGTCGGACTGTTGCCAGGTGCTCTCTTGCGCAACCGTTCGCTCAAGTTCCGCTGTACGCTGGCAGGACTTCGCGTGGAAAATAACGATACCCCGTTTACCCGCGACTATGCGGTTGGGGAAGAAATTCAGATTCCGATCGCTCATGGCGAAGGAAACTACTACTGTGATGAAGAGACATTGGCACAGCTCAAAGCGGGCAACCAGATCGTCTTCCGCTATCATGGTGAAAATCCGAATGGCTCTCTTGAAGACATTGCGGGCATTTGCAACGAACGTGGCAACGTGCTGGGCATGATGCCTCACCCGGAGCGTGCTGTCCATACTTGGATGACTTCCGATGATGGTCGCCGCATGTTTACCTCGATCCTGAAGACGTGGAGGGAAAAAAGCAGTGTCACAACTCACGCATAAAGAACCGACAGCCGAACAAATTGCCGATCAGAAAATCTACCGCGAGATTGGTTTGACGGATGAAGAATACCAACGCGTCGTAGACATCATCGGCCGCAAACCGAACTGGACAGAGACTGGTCTTTACAGCGTCATGTGGTCGGAGCACTGCTCGTACAAAAACTCCAAGCCTGTGCTGCGTCGCTTCCCGACCAAAGGTCCTCGCGTTTTGCAAGGTCCAGGGGAAGGCGCGGGTATCGTGGATATTGGCGACAACCAAGCCGTTGTTTTCAAAATCGAGAGTCACAACCACCCATCCGCGATCGAACCGTACCAAGGTGCGGCGACAGGGGTAGGCGGCATTATCCGTGACGTATTCTCTATGGGCGCGCGTCCGATTGCTGTACTCAACTCGCTTCGTTTCGGGGAGCTGAAGACTCCTCGTGTCAAATATTTGTTTGAACATGTGGTCGCAGGGATTGCTGGCTACGGCAACTGCATCGGGATTCCAACTGTAGGCGGCGAAGTGAACTTCGACCCGACCTACGAAGGCAACCCGTTGGTAAACGCTATGTGCGTCGGTCTCATCGACCACGAGAAGATTCAAAAGGGTGTCGCTTCGGGTATTGGCAACCCAGTCATCTATGTAGGCGCAAGCACAGGCCGCGACGGGATTCACGGTGCTACCTTCGCATCCGAAGAGCTCACCGAAGAATCTGAGAAAAAGCGTCCAGCGGTACAAGTCGGGGATCCGTTCATGGAAAAACTGCTTCTGGAAGCATGTCTGGAACTCATCGACACCGGTATCGTCGTAGGGATTCAGGACATGGGGGCAGCAGGACTCACCAGCTCCAGCTCCGAGATGGCTTCCAAAGCGGGTAACGGGATTGAAATGAATCTCGATCTGGTTCCGCAACGCGAAGCAGGCATGTCTGCTTATGAAATGATGCTCTCCGAATCGCAAGAGCGCATGCTCGTTGTCGTAGAAAAGGGCAAGGAAGCAGAAGCAATCGCGATCTTTGACAAATGGGGCTTGGCATCCGCAGTTGTGGGTAAAGTAACAGAAGATAGCTTGCTGCGTCTGCTGCACAACGGTGAAGTGGTTGCTGAGGTACCAGTAAACAGCCTGGCTGACGATGCTCCTGTGTACCATCGTCCATCGGCAGTTCCTGCTTACTATGAGGCAAATGCCAACGTGGATGCAGTAGCTGCGATCAACCAGCCTCTGGATCTGAATGAAACGTTGAAAAGTTTGCTAGCACAACCGACTGTAGCGAACAAATCATGGGTATATGAGCAATACGATCACATCGTACGTGCAAACACAGCGGTCAAACCTGGTTCTGACGCAGCTGTTGTCATGGTTCGCGGCACACGCAAGGCACTGGCGATGAGCACAGACTGCAACGGCCGTTATGTGTACCTCGATCCAAAAGTGGGCGGAGCGATTGCAGTAGCAGAATCTGCACGCAACGTTGTTTGCTCCGGTGCAGAGCCGCTGGCTATCACCGACTGCCTCAACTTCGGCAGCCCGGAAAAGCCTGAGGTGTTCTGGCAGTTTGAAAAAGCGTGCGAAGGCATGAGCGAAGCCTGCGTAGCGCTGGATTCGCCAGTTATCGGCGGTAACGTATCTTTCTACAACGAACGCAGCGGTGATCCGATCTATCCGACACCAACCGTCGGAATGGTAGGCTTGATCACTGATGTGGACCATATTACAACCCAAAACTTCAAGCACGAAGGCGACGCGATCATCCTGCTGGGTGAAACCTTCGCAGAACTCGGTGGCTCTGAATATCAAAAAATGGCGACAGGCTCTATCTCCGGTCGTCCTCCACAAATCGATCTGGCCAAAGAAGCAGCTGTACAAAAGCTGACGTTGGCTGCGATCCGCAAAGGACTCGTTAAGTCCGCTCATGACTTGTCCGAAGGCGGTCTGGGTGTAGCACTGGCGGAATCCTGCTTTGGAGAAAATTTCGGTGCGCAAGTGACACTGAAATCGGCATTGCGTCCAGACGTTCTCTTGTTCAGCGAGTCGCAATCTCGTATTTTGCTCAGCGCGTCCAATGATCAAGTGGAAGCACTGCTTGCACTGGCGGCTGAACACGGTGTGCCAGCTGGGCAAATCGGAACAACTGGCGGAGAAAAACTGGTAATCAGCGTGAACGGTACAGAAGCGGTCAACGCTTCGATTCAAGAGGTGAAAGCAGCCTGGAAGGATGCGATTCCATGTTTGATCGGGTAATCTGGGACGAACTG